>JAHAYQ010000196.1 GCA_018384465.1 Myroides sp.
TGTATAATGCGAACCGAAGCATCAATAGAGCAGCCCGATGCCGAATGGTACTCCTGATCTACTGCTAAGACAATAAAGCGGCTGTATTTGATAAGATAAGAAGCTTTTAGTGGCGTACTATGTGCTGCCCATTGCGCTACAAACGTTTGTAGTGCTTCATGAGCTGCTTCAACTTCTTGATCTGATAATTTTCTGTTTGACTGATAAATCCAAATTCTTGATGATTTAGGCAGTTCTTCAAATGGTACAAACATAATTTATTTGCTTTGTATATAAGTTACTACGTTATAGTTTACAAATTTACCTATTTTTGGATCGTAAATCTGCGTAACATAATAACTTACTTCTATTTTATCTTTTGTTTTTAATAAGCTATCGGTTAACAAATAAGCAGTTTCAAAATCGTAAAGCAACAAAAACTCATGTTTTTTCCCTGTTGCTTCTTGTACTATGAAGGTTAAAAACTGCCCTTCGTTTATTTTAATCAGTTGTCCTTCTACATTGTTGATAGCCACTTCTTGTTCACCTTCGTATTCAGCGAAAAAAGCTACGAAAACTTCTGGGCACTTAAATCCCATATAGGTACCTAATTCTTCACCAAAAGCTTCAAAGGCTTGCTCATTTTCGTAAAGATCTGCACCGTAAAGTTTATCAACTGCAGCTTTGTTGGTATTCACAGCCTTTAACATATAAACACCTAAAAGCTGCTCTGATCTAATGGTTACATTGTTTGATGTGATGTCGTTACAAATTTCATCGGCAATTTTGCTTAACAACTCCATTTTAGCTGTTTGTGCATGCGTACTACCAATGATAAGTAAAAAAAGTACCAACCATTTTTTCATGCTACAAATCTTGGGCATTTGCAATTAATTCGGCAACGTCTAATACCTGTACCTCCCCTTCTTTGTGATTGAATTTCACTCCGTCGGTCAACATGGTATTACAAAACGGACAACCCGCTGCAATAATATTAGGTTTAACTTCTAAAGCATCGTCAGTACGTTCCATGTTTACATCTTTGTTACCCTTTTCAGGCTCTTTAAACATTTGGGCTCCACCAGCTCCACAACAAAGTCCGTTGGCACGTGAACGTTTCATTTCTACCAATTCGGCATCTAATTTCTGAATAAGATCTCTTGGTGCTTCGTACACTTTATTGGCTCTACCTAAGTAGCAAGGATCGTGAAAGGTAATGCGTTTTCCTTTAAATTGTCCGCCTTCTATGGTTAATCTGCCTTCATCTAATAACGATTTTAGAAATTCGGTATGGTGTACTACTTCGTATTTTCCACCCAAACCAGGATATTCGTTTTTAATGGTATTGAAACAATGCGGACAAGCTGTCACAATTTTTTTTACCTCGTATCCATCGAATACCTGAATGTTCATCATTGCTTGCATTTGAAACAAAAACTCGTTTCCTGCACGTTTAGCCGGATCGCCTGTACACCCTTCTTCGGTACCCAATACGGCAAATTTTACATTAGCTCTATTTAAAATGCGCACAAACGCTTTGGTAATCTTTTTTGCTCTGTCGTCAAAACTGCCTGAACATCCCACCCAAAATAAAACTTCTGGTTGCTCTCCCCTTGCCATCATTTCTGCCATGGTTGGCACTACTAAATTTTCTGACATTTTAATTGATTTTAATTGTTGATTGTGTTGTTAGTTTTCGTCTTTCCAATTTAAGCGATCCATTTGACTGTACTGCCAAGGTGCGCTGTTGTTTTCTATATTGGTCATCATGTTATTCAACTCCATAGGTGCCGCACTTTGTTCCATTACCAAAAACTGACGCATGTCCATAATGATGGATAATGGGCTGATTTCTATTGGACATTCTTCAACACAGGCATTACAAGTGGTACACGCCCATAATTCTTCTGGTGTGATGTAATCGTTTAATAAGCTTTTACCATCTTCAACAAAAGTACCTTTATTAGTATCGATGTTTCTTCCTACTTCTTCCAAACGATCACGTGTTTTCATCATGATTAAACGCGGTGATAATTTTTTACCTGTAATATTTGCAGGGCATACCGAAGTACAACGACCACATTCTGTACATGAATAGGCATTTAACAACTGAACCTGATGAAGATCCATTACATCTGATGCGCCAAATTTGGCAGGTACCGCATTTTCATCGGGTGCGGGTGCTGCAAACGGATCGGCATTTGGATCCATCATTAACTTTACTTCGTTGGTAACAGCTTCTAAATTAGAGAACTGACCCAACGGATTTAAATTGGCAAAATACGTATTAGGGAAAGCTAATAAAATATGAAGGTGTTTAGAAAAATACAGGTAGTTTAAAAAGGTAAGTACCATGAAAAAGTGACCCCACCAACCAATGCGTTCTAAAACGTGTAAAGTACCTTCACTTAACGATCCAAATACAGCCGGACCTACAAACTGAGAGATAGTGAAATTGAAAGACCCTTGACCAGCAAAATGAGAAGCTCCTCTGTTAAATAATACTTCATCGGTACCATTCATAGTAAAAATACACAGTACCAAAACAAGTTCCATGATAAGGATAAGATTCGCATCTTTCTTAGGCCAACCCAACATTTCTTTCATGTTTAAACGCGGTAATTTTAAAAGATTTCTTCGCGATAAGAAAATGATGGTTGCGGTTAATGCTGCAACCGACAAAATTTCGATAAGGCTTATGATAAATGTGTAAAAACCACCTAATGGCTCTTTAAAGATACGGTGAGTTCCAAAAATACCATCGATAAATATTTCGATCAACTCTATTTGTGTGATCATAAATGCTGCATATATTGCAAAGTGCAACAAGGCAGGTACCGGTCTGGTAAACATTTTCTTTTGTCCAAAGGCTACTAAAAGCATGTTTTTGAAACGATCAGACGAACGGTCGGTACGATCTATGGGCCTACCTAACTTAATGTTTCGATAGATCTTCTTCGCATTTCGTGCAAATAACCCAAAGCCAACCACCGTTAAAGCTATGAATAAAATACTGCTTAAAATCTGCATTACTGTAATGAATTAATTATTGTTTTGTTGTATTTAGTTTTGTTGTATTGTTTTGCTTTTAGGGCTGTACCGGCTCGTTATAAGGCGCTGCTTTTTTACCAAAAACCGAAATATTGATGTATCGGCTCGGGTTCAGTTTTACATCCTCTAACAATTGGTTTAATTCTTTTGTTGCATCTTCTATATTCTGATATAACTGCTCTTCTTTCAGCAATTTACCAATATTCCCTTTACCATCGTTTACATCTTTCATCATTTGATCAAGGTTTGATGCTGCACTGTCGAATTTGTTTAATATTTCCTGTAGTTTTTCTAACTGTATTTTATCTAAATCGTTAGAAAAAGTCGATAAATTCTTAGAGGTCGTATTAAAATCGTTAACAATGTTGTTGATTTTGCTTTCGTTTGTAGTTACTATACGATCAAATTTGCCCGTTATGGCATTGGCATTGGTCATGGTAACGTTTAATTGTGCCAAAGCATCTTGCAGATTTTTTTGTGCTGCTGGATCTAATGTTTTATTGATTGACTGTACCAAAACATTTACGTTGTACAACACCGAATCTAATTTTTTCACAATAGGATCTGCTTTCTCGCCCAAGCTATCTAACATACCGGCTAACTTACCTGATGATAAAAAATCGCCACTCTGAGCCAATTCTGGATCGTTGTAATTAATTTGTAATGCAATTTGTTTACCGCCTAATAAATCGGGTGAATAAATAACCGCTGTAGAAGATTTTGGAATATCTACCTTATCGGTCATTGTAAGTTCCACCAACAACTTACCTTGTTCTTTCAACGAAATTTTGTTTACCTTACCTACCACCATACCATTAATGGTAACTGATGAAGCAGTTGATAAACCTTCTACATTGTCGTATTCTACGTAAAATGTACGTGCGCTGCTGAAGATATTTTTACCGTTTAAAAAGGTATATCCCCAAATTAGCATTCCTATAGATAATAAGACCAATAAGGCCGTTTTTACCTCTTTTGATAAAGCTATTTTCAAATGTAATTAATTTAATGGTTATCTAATTGCTTCTTGTATGCTGATTTTTTTTCCGTTTTTATAAGCTACTAAAAAAGCAGATGTGTATCCTTTGTTCTTTGCAACTTCTAATGCTTTACGTGCATGGTTGTAATCGGTGGTTTCGTTATAAAAATATTTATTTAAACCATCTTCTTTATGCATCGTCATGTTATTTAAGCCGTTAAAATTAGCTGGATTAAGCGCTATGTTTTTACTACTTGCTGCAACCTGCACTCTAAAAATTACTCCTTCCTTCGTTACTACCTCTGGCTTTGAAGCGTCAATAGAAGATGTTTTTGCAGGTTCTACTGTATCAGCTTGTTTTGGTTCTTCTTTTACCGGTGTAGTAATAGGCTTAGTTGGTTGAATATTATCGCTCGCCGAATGATACTGGCGTTTATAATCGATAATGGCGTTGGCAATAGAACGAGCTAATTCGTTTTTACCAGCTTCAGAATTTAAGTATGCACCTTCTTCTCCATTTGATAAAAAACCCAATTCAACTAAAACACTCGGCATAAAAGCAGTATAAAGCACCACAAAAGGCGCTTGCTTTACTCCACGGTTCTTTCTATCAGCATCGTTAGTAAATCGAGTTTGTATTTTTGAAGCCAACTCAATACTCTGCGTAATAAATTGTTCTTGAATTAAGGTTAAACCAATTAAAGACTCAGGCTGACTTGGATCGTATCCGGAATAATGGGTTTGATAATTATCTTCTAACGTAATAACGGCGTTTTCCTTTTTGGCTATTTCAAGGTTTGAGGCATTCTTACTGGTACCCATTATAAAGGTTTCCGTTCCTTGGGGCGATGTGGTTGTGTGCGCATTGGCGTGTATAGAAACAAAAATATCCGCTTTTTCACGGTTGGCAATTTCTGTACGTTCGCGCAATTCTAAAAACACATCGGTACTTCGGGTATATACCACATTAATATTTTTATCTTTTTTTAGAAGATCGCCCACTTTTTGAGCTACCTCTAAAACAATTTTCTTTTCTACATAATTGCCCCGCACGGCACCAAAATCCTTACCTCCGTGACCAGGGTCTAAAACTACTTTAAAATTCTGCGCATAAACCGTAGATCCAATACACATTAAAAAAGCACTTATAGCAACTTTAAAGTTATTTATAAACATAGCATATTTTATATTATAGTTCTTTATTAAAAAAACGTATAGCGTTGGTGCCGAATCTTTATAAAAATATCGACATTACAATTTTACAAAAATAGTATATAATAATTGTATACAAAAGTAATATATGCCGATTTTAATACGAATTTGATAAATGCCATTTGGTGAAAATAACTTCTTAGCTGCTGTGATTACTTTTCTTATAATCTACAATAGCCTTAGCAATAGCACGTGCTAATTCGTTTTTACCTTCTTCAGAATTAATGTATGCTCCTTCACTGCTGTTAGAAACAAACCCTAATTCAATTAATACGCTAGGCATTAAAGCACTGTGCAGCACCCAAAAAGGTCCTTGTTTTACGCCGCGATCGGTTCTTTTAACGGTATCTCTAAATCCTTTTTGTACACGAGATGCCAAATCAATACTTTGTTTTATAAATTGTTCTTGTAAAAGCGTTAATCCAATCAGTGATTCGGGTTTGTTGGGATCGTAACCTGCATACTGTTTTTCATAATTATTTTCTAAAGTAATTACTGCATTTTCGCGTTTAGCTACTTCTAAATTCGCTGCATTTTTACTCATACCCATAATAAAAGTTTCAGTACCGTAAGCTTCTCTGTTTTTAGCAGCGTTGGC
>JAHAYQ010000208.1 GCA_018384465.1 Myroides sp.
TTTTTATAGTTATTTATAATCTTGTTTGCCTATAATAGTAATAATTTCAACAACTTCACCAGAGATTCTGTAAAAAATGGTATCTACGCCACATACGCAATACCGATACCCTTTTGGTAATCGTTCCGCCTTTGGAAACATAAAAGGATTTGAAGCTATTTTGACGAAACAATTATGCAACATTTTGAAATATTTATCAGCCTGAATCTCGCCAAATGTTCGAACGCCATATTCGTAAATGCGCCATAAATCTTCTTTTGCGTCACGAGTTAGCGTGTAACTATACATTTTTTAAACGATTTTTGAACTCAGACAGCATCTCTTCTGCGCTCTGTATCTCTGCCCAACCACTTTCCTCTCCTTTTTTAATTTTCATTCGCACATAGTCATAGTAAGCCTCTTGTTCGCGTGCTTGTTTAATTAAATAGTTTACGGCTTCGCTTTTGCTACTAAACTCTTCATTTTTAACCTGATCTTTTAGCCACTCGTCGTTTTTTTGTGCCAATGTTATACTTTGTCGTGTCATAGTTCAATTTCTTAGTGGTGTAAATATAAACCAAAAAATCAATACATTTTCTTAGTCATTTTGCTCAATCTTAGTTACTTTTGACTTTAAGACTTACTTATTATGAATTTTCTGGCACACATTTATCTATCGGGAACCAACGAGCGCATACAAATCGGAAATTTTATGGGCGATGGTATTCGTGGTAAAGATTATTTGAATTATCATCCAGATATTCAGATAGGGGTGTTGTTGCATCGGTCTATTGACAGTTTTACCGATTTTCATCCCGTTTTTCGTCAGTCAAAATACCGATTGGTACCCAAGTTTAATCATTTTTCAGGAATTATCGTCGATATGTTTTACGATCATTTTTTGGCGAAAGAATGGTCAATGTATCATCACGAACCTTTATCCACTTTTGTAGGTAGATTTTATGATAACCTGCAAGCGCATCATTCCGAATTAAACATTAAAACCCGTGGAATGCTACCATATTTACTGAAACAGAATTGGTTAGAACGCTATGCCTGTTTGACCGATTTACAACAAATACTAAAGCAGATGGACAGCCGGTTTTCTTTTCCTTCTAAAATGAATGAATCGGTAGAAGATCTTCATGAACATTACGACGCTTTTAAAAGAGAGTTTCATTTGTTTTTTAAAGATTTGATGGTACATGCTGCTAGCGAAAAAGAACGAATAACACAAGAAGTAAAAAAATGATTGGCTTTTATCATTTAGACCCTTACTTTTGCAGCTATGAATGCCGCTAAACATACTCGTAAAATAAGAAAAGCCTTCCGTTATTTAGAAGGTGTAGTGTATTTGCTGAAAACCATTGTATCAGAACGACAGTTTTTATATATTTCATGTGTTTTAGTAGGTATTTCATCTGCTTTGGCTGTAATTGTTTTAAAATCGTTTGCGCATTGGGTATTTACTTTAGCAAGCTATGTAGACACCTTATACAAGCTTCCTTTTTCAAATAGTATTTTACCTGTTATCGGAATTTTACTAACCGTATTTGTGGTAAAGAAATTTTTAGACGGTTCAATAGAAAAAGGTACCAGTCAGATCATGATTGCAGTTGCCAAGCGTTCGGGGTTTATGCCACGCAAACAAATGTACGCTCAGATCATTACCAGTTCATTAACGGTGGGTATGGGAGGTTCGGCAGGTTTAGAATCGCCCATTACCATTACGGGCGCAGCCTTTGGATCCAATTACGCGCAAAACTTCCGTTTCAGTTACAAAGACCGTACGTTGTTACTTGCTTGTGGGGTTGCATCGGGTATAGCGGCAGCTTTTAACGCACCAATTGCAGGTGTACTTTTTGCCATTGAGATCATCCTTGCCGATATGAGCGTTACTGCGTTTATTCCCTTAATGATTTCATCGGCTACCGGAGCCATTGTTTCTGCCGTGGTGTTAAAAGAAAGTATTTTACTTCACTTTAAAGAACAAATGACCTTTGCTTACTCTAATACTTTTTATTATGTGTTATTAGGTATCGTTGCTGGGTTGTTCTCCTTATACCACGCACGGATGTTTCGCCGGATAGAAACCTATACATCCCATTTGCCGTATGGCACCTATAAAAAAGCATTAGTTGGAGCAGCTATGTTGGCTGTGTTGATTTTTTTATTTCCAACACTTTTTGGAGAAGGGTATGAAAGCATCAAAGCGTTAGCCAACAACAACGGAGCCGGTATATTAGAAAACTCACTCATCGAAAAATTTAAAGACAACCAATGGGTGGTGTTAGCATTTGTTGTGTTAACGTTACTGTTTAAGTCGGTAGCCACCGGATTGACGCTTGGTGCAGGAGGTAATGGAGGAAATTTTGCACCCTCACTTTTTGTAGGTTCGTATTTAGGTTATGTATTGGCGAAATTTTTTGAATTGATAGGATGGAAAGAATTGCCTATTACCAACTTTACGGTGGTAGGTATGGCAGGTGTTTTATCAGGCTTGTTCCACGCGCCGCTGACTGCCATTTTCCTTATTGCAGAAATTACGGGAGGTTACGGTTTAATGGTTCCGCTATTGATTGTATCTTCAATCAGTTTTGCGATTTCTAAACACTACGACAAGTATTCGATGGATATATTCAGTATTGCCGATAAAGGTTGGGTGTTTACATCAGACAAGGATAAAAACATTCTTAACAAGATTGAGCTACATACCATTTACAACAATCAAGTAGATGCTTTAACCCCAGATCACACCATGGCTGATGTAAAAAGTTTGTTTTTAAACAGCAATCAAACATTTATTCCCATAGTAAACGAGGAGAAAAACATTTTAGGAATCATTTACTTTAAAAAGGTACGAGGTATTTTATTCAATCATTATAAATTACACGCTACCGATATAGCTTCGGTTATGCAGGCTACACACAGCGTTTCCTTATCAGAAAACACCGGAAACGTGATCGAATTAATGGATAAAGAAAAAATAGGCGAAGTATTGGTAACACAACATCAGCAATTAATTGGTTATGTAACCAAAGTACGTATTTTAGAAGAGTATCGCGAGAATTTAAAACAGTTGCGAATTGAATAA
>JAHAYQ010000209.1 GCA_018384465.1 Myroides sp.
GTCGTATCCATAAAGCGCATGTCCGGTTTCAAAGGTAAACTGCTTGGTGATTCTGATAAAACTCATACTGTGAAAATTTTTAGCAAAATTAGTGATTTAAAATTTAATACTTGTAATGCAATTCTAAAAACCACAGATGCACAGATTACTAGAGAATTATTAGGAAGGTATTCAGAATTTATTCAAATATGTTTGATGAGAAGCTGCACTTCGACTGGCTCAGTGACCAGTTCAGCTTGACAAAACTCATCATTCAAACAAAGAAAGAATCTTAATATAAAGATTCTTCACTTCGTTTAGAATGACAGTTTTTATATTATTTCCCCTTAAAAGCGTTCAATGCATTTACAGTAAAATCAGATAAAACCAATTTACCCGAAATAGCAGCACGTTCTTTTAAAAGTGTATCCCAATTTTCGGTTCCTTCCCATAAAACCTTTTTCATTTCGTACAAAGCTTCTGGATTGTAACTGCTTAAACGTGTAGCGAATTTGTCCAAAGCTTCGTCCATTAACGTTGTGTCCTCAAACAATCTTGTAAAAAGTTTATTATCAAAAGCCCATTCAGCCGATTTCCAATTTTCGGCATCTAACGTCATTTCGGCTAAAGCAGGTTTGCCAATTTTTCGGCTAACAGCGGGTTCTATCACAAATGGTCCAATACCAATTGCGAGTTCCGATAGTTTAATTGATGCATTTTTGGTTGCAAATGTATAATCACACGCTGCAGCCAAACCAACGCCACCACCAACTGTTTTTCCATGAACACGCCCAATAATTATTTTGTTCGATTTTCGCATGGCATTAATTACATTGGCAAATCCACTAAAAAAAGTACTGCCTTCTTCCAAATTACTTACCTGCAACAATTCATCAAACGATGCTCCTGCGCAAAAAGCCTTATCGCCTGCACTTTGCAATACCACAATATTTATTTCTGTATTTTTATTTAGGTTGGTTATAGTTTCTGCAAGTTCTTTTAATTGCGAACTTGGAAACGAATTACTTGCAGGATGAAAAAATTCTACGAAAGCTATTTTATCTTGAAAACTTGTTTTAACGTAAGCTGTACTCATTTTTTATTTTAGTTTGTTAATACAAATATAAAGCAACTTAAGGACTTGTGATTTATTTTTGATAAATATGTACATTTGCAACGTTTTAAAAGCACAAATATGTTTAAATATTTACCCATTGTTGTTTGTTTTCCATTTGTAGGCGTTGCTCAGCAGGCCAATCAAGTGTATTATGCAGCGCCTTATCTACAAATTGAAAAGGTAAATGCTAAAGAAACTACAGATGTAAAAGATTTTGGATATAACATTTTGTTACATCCCGAAACTCCTTTTATTAAAGAAGGTTTTTATATGTGGGTAGATGATCAATGGTACGAAATTTTAAATGCAAAAGACGTCTTTATTTCTCAGAATGATTTAAAGCCGTTGTTTAGCATTTCTAAAGATTACAAAAATCCTTTGAAAATAAAAGATATAAACGATGTGGTGTATCTTTATCCTATAGAAGCTTTAGATAGTTACATTGTTTCACAGTCTGATTTTAAAGCGCTTTCGCAATCAATCGAGAAACGCGATTTAATTACCTATACAAAACCGGCTTCCACTCCGGCGCCGCTTGGTGTGGAAGAGCAAGTAGTTATACCATCGAAAGATTCTCAAGTTGTTTTGTTAGATGAAATGCAAGTTGTTGAAATTGAAAAACCTGAAGAAATCTCTAAGCCAAAAACGGAGGGTAATAAGGGGAATTTTGATTTGAATACCAATGAGCCAGTCTTGATGGCTGACGAAAATCCTTCGTCGATTCTTTTGGATGTGATTGATGTGGTAGAAGTTCCTAAAACAGACGTTTCAACTTCACCCAAAAAAGAAGAAACAGCAGCTGTTGAATTACCCAAACTTACTACAAACGAACCGGTTTTAATTACAAGCGAAGATCCAAAATCGGTGTTATTAGATGTGATAGATGTGATAGAGATTGTAAAAAGGGAAGAAGTTCCGTTTGATCCTTCACAAAATGCTAGTGCAGAAGATGCATCCGAAATAAAAGAGGAAGCACCAAAAACAATGGAAGAAGTGCCTGTGAAGATATCGGCAACCAACACGCCTATTATTGCCAAACCAACTAACGATTACGAACTTGCCGTAAACGAAGGTTTTGACGGTACCGTGACCGAATGGATTGAAATGATTGATGCCAAAGGTGGTAAAACGGCTTATCAACAAGCGGTTGATAAAGGTTACGAAGGTTCTGAAGAAGAATGGATGAAAATGCTCTGGGGACGTGAAGTTGATGTTGAAATAGCAAAACGCGACAAAACAACGGCAATTGTAATGGAGTGGATTCAATCTTTGAATACATCTAAAGGAAATTCGCCTTACGAAATGGCTTTAAAGCACGGTTTTTATGGAACATTTACCGAATGGGTAGAATCTGTAATCGGTACCGATGGTGAAAAAGCTTACGAACACGCACAAACGAAAGGTTTTAAGGGATCTTACAAACAATGGATTGAAGAGCAATTAGTAAATTCTAATAAAGAAGTGCTTAGGAAAGAGCGTTTGTCGCAAACACAAATGTTTGTTGCACCAAATGTTATTTTACCGTTAAATGAAACTAATGGAGAAGCTTTAAGTTTTAATCTGTTCGATTATTACAATCAATACTATGGTGCCCCTGTAATAAGTAGTAATACACAAGAGGTGCAAGATCTAGAAGTAAAACCAACCGATTTAGAATATCAAATTACTTGGTTTGAAAAAGACAAGGTAAAAATAATTGAATTAACGAAAGACGGAATCCTTAAATACACTCCAATTGAAGGTGTTTTAGACACATCAACCAAATTAAATATTCGATATATTTTAAAGTAAGCTAAGGCTTAGTAAAAAAACAATCGAATGTTTTTTTTTTTGAGTATATATTTGTATATATGTTAAAAAT
>JAHAYQ010000212.1 GCA_018384465.1 Myroides sp.
ACGTATCAATCGGATTCTAAAAAAGCATTAGAATCTGCCATTCGTGTAATGAAAGAAAGTGGTGCACATGCCTTGAAATTAGAAGGTGGTAAAGAAATTAAAGAAGGTATCAAAAAAATATTAGGTGCTGGAATTCCTGTTATGGGGCATTTAGGATTAACGCCACAATCCATCTATAAATTCGGAACATATACCGTTCGCGCTAAAGAAGAAGCCGAAGCTATACAATTAATCGAAGATGCTAAAATGTTAGAGAAAATTGGTTGTTTTGCTATTGTTTTAGAGAAAATCCCTGCGGCATTGGCAGAACAAGTGGCAAAAGAAGTATCAATCCCGATTATTGGAATTGGAGCCGGTGGCGGCGTTGACGGTCAGGTGTTAGTAGTACATGATATGATTGGCATGACGCATGAATTCAGTCCGAAATTCTTAAGAAGATATATGAATTTGTACGAAGACATGACAAAGGCTATCGGTCAGTATGTTGATGATGTAAAATCAAAAGACTTTCCTAATTCAACAGAGCAATATTAATTACAATAAACCACAGATTCACAGATTTTTTTTCTTTAATCTACTTATTTTTTTAGGTTTGATTTCCAAAGACATTGCATCTAAAGCAATTAAATGAATATCATTTTTCATCTGTGCATCTGTGGTAAATTATTTATTTTCATCACTAATGAAAACCTACTCTACAAAAGACAATTTACAGGTTTTATTTGAAGATAATCACATTATTGTGGTTAACAAACGTGTGGGCGATATCGTTCAAGGCGATCAAACGGGTGACAAACCTTTGAGTGATGTGGTTAAAGAATATATTAAGGTGAAATACGAAAAGCCCGGAGCGGTATATTTAGGCGTGGTTCATCGTTTAGATCGCCCAACTACAGGCATTGTATTATTTGCTAAAACGTCCAAAGCTTTATCACGACTTAATGATTTGTTTAAAAACCGTGAAACACAGAAAACTTATTGGGCAGTTGTTAAAAATCAACCACCTAAAGAAAGTGATACGTTAACTCACTACCTAACCCGAAATCCTAAAAACAACACTTCAAAAGCGCATATAAAAGAAGTAAAAGATAGTAAAAAAGCAATTTTGGATTATCAAATTATAAAAAAACTAGATCGATATGTTGCTTTGGAAATTGATTTACATACTGGGCGTCATCATCAAATCCGTTGTCAGTTATCAGCTATTGGATGTCCAATAAAAGGAGATTTAAAATACGGATTTGATAGAAGCAATCCAGATGGTGGCATTCATCTACATGCCCGAAAATTAAAGTTTATTCATCCTGTTACAAAAGAAACTGTAAAGATAATCGCACCTGTTCCTCAAGATATTATTTGGAAAAATGTAGAAAAATAGTAAATTAGTTAAAAATTTAAGATATGAAATGGGAAAGAAAAAAAGCGGACGGTTTTGAAGACCGCAGAGGTATGTCGGGTGGTGGTAAAGCAGTTGTTGGTGGTGGTATCATTGGAATTGTTGCCTTGTTATTAACTATGTTTGGCGGCGAAACGGGGCAAGTAATTGGCACGGTTCTGAATCAAACGCAAGGCACCTCACAATCATCGGAACAAGTACAAACAAGAGAATTATCGCGAGAAGAAATTACCTTAGGACAGTTTTCTGAGGCTAATCTTTATTACAATAATGAAACTTGGACACAAATTTTTGCTGAAAACGGTCAAAAATATCAAACTCCGGGTATGGTTTTGTTTGATGACGGAGTTAATACATCATGTGGATCTGCTACATCTGCGGCGGGACCATTTTACTGTCCGGCTGATCAAAAAGTATATATGGATTTGCGGTTTTTTGAAGAATTGCATACTCGATTTGGAGCTAAAGAGGGTGATTTTGCCATTGCCTACGTTATTGCGCACGAAGTAGGTCATCACGTACAAACTTTGGTAGGAACAAATCAACAGGTTCGTCAGGCGCAACAACAAGCCAACAAAGCAGGAGCTAATAAATTATCGGTAGCCCAAGAATTACAAGCCGATTTTTATGCAGGCGTTTGGGCAAGTAGAAATAAAGATAAATTAGAAGCTGGCGATATTGATATTGCTATTAGTGCAGCCGAAGCAGTGGGTGATGATGCCATACAATCAAGAATGCAAGGACACGTTCAGCCTGAAACATTTACTCATGGAACATCGGCTCAAAGAAAAGCTTGGTTTATGAGAGGGTATAATAGCGGAGATATTAGGCAAGGCGATATTGAAACCATTTATAACAGTATTAGATAATAAACACTAACAATTTAAAAAATGCTTCGTATTTTTGCGAAGCATTTTTCTTGATATGAACTACGAAATCGACCATCAAAAGCTTTCTGAACAAATTATACTTACAGCTAAAAAGGCTTCTGTTACGGCAGGACTTTATATTTTTTTAGTCTTTATACTTGTTTTTTGTCTTTACTGTTTAGGCATTATTTCTTTAGTAGGATCTCCCAAGGAATTAATGAACTTTTCAAATCCTCAATTTGTTGAAAAAATTTTAGTGGATAAAGCAACCGAGTTTATGATTTTAAATACGCTGCTTAGTATTTGTATGCATTATTTGTTAGGTGGTGTGTACGGAATTATTAAAGAAGTTAATGAGAAATCGTATGCTGGTTTAGGGAGTGCTTTTAAAACTGTTTTTAGTGTTCGTGGTTTAAAAGTTTTAAATGTCATAATTGTCGTACAGCTTATTGGTACTGCCATTTCATTTTTGTTGCAATGGTCAGGCTTTGCATTGGTAGGATTAGGAATTAGTTTTCTATTACAGTTTTTAACCTACTTTGTTATTCCGGCTATTTATATTGATGGATGTAGTGTTTTAAAAAGTATTCGTTTCAGTATACAAACCGTAAATCAAAAACCAGGATTTTTAATGTTTTTTATTGCAACAACCTATTTTTTATCGTTAACAGGATTGTTTTTCTTCGGTATAGGAATTATACTTACCTTACCTTTAAATTATATTGTAGCATATAGTTTGTATATTCATATCAACGAACAAATTAAGAGTTAGACCATAAATCACGATCTAAACTGCGGTATTGTATAGCTTCCGCTATATGTGATGGTTTAATATTCTGGGCTGCTTCTAAATCAGCAATGGTGCGTGATACTTTTAGAATGCGATCGTAGGCTCTGGCTGATAAATTTAACTTATCCATTGCATTTTGTAATAATTTTAAAGAGGTGTCATCTAATTCACAAAAACTTGATATCAATTTTGTGGGCATTTGCGCATTGTAATGAATTCCTTCGTACTCTTTAAATCGATTCGATTGTATCATTCGGGCGGCAACTACTCTTTCTCTAATTATATCACTTTTTTCGGCAGTTGATTTATCTGCTAACTTTTCAAACGGAACAGGGTTTACTTCAATATGCAAATCAATACGATCTAATAAAGGTCCTGAAATTTTGTTTAAATAACGGTTCATTTCCTGCGCGGTTGATTGTCCTAATCCTTTTTCATTCATAAAATATCCACTCGGGCTGGGATTCATACTTGCAACCAACATAAAACTCGACGGATATGATACCGTAAATTTTGCACGTGAAATGGTTACTTCTCTATCTTCTAACGGTTGGCGCATTACTTCTAAGACCTCGCGTTTAAATTCTGGCAATTCATCTAAAAACAGTACGCCATTATGTGCCAACGAAATTTC
>JAHAYQ010000218.1 GCA_018384465.1 Myroides sp.
TCTTCATTAGTTCTACCTACAGTTTGTTGCATCGATTTAGAAATGGTATAAGCAATCCACCCGTTTAGTTTTCCAGTGTTTTTTCTAAAAAGAATTTCTAACCCGTAGGCTTCGGTTTTTCCGGTTAAAAGTACTTGTTCTATGGCACGGTTACCAATTAAATCGGCTCCGTCTATATAATCCAATCGGTTTTTTCCGGTTTTAAAATACGATTCTATTTCTAAACTGTATTGATCAAATCCAAAATTTTGAAAAAAACCTGCCGCGTATTGATGAACAATTTGGGGTTTAATATAAGGTCCGCTTGGTTCCCAAATATCTAAAGGAGTTGCTGCATTGGTATTAGAAATAATGTGGATATACTGCGCCATTTTATTATAGCTGAATTTTAACGATTGATCTTCTTGGGTTTGTACCGAAACCGCTATACGTGGTTCCCATTGATCAAAAAAGCTAATTTTTTTATTCTTAGCATAAAATTGCTGTCCAATTGGTGTAGCTTTTTCGTAAGATGCTGTTTGCGCATTATAAATAACCGCTTGGTTGTTTTCGTATTGGTTGATTGATTCTTCGCCTAAACGGTAAAATTGCGAGTAACGCATGCCGTAATTTACTCGTAAGATATCTGAAATTTCGTGTTCTGCTTCAACAAAAATTGCTGGTTCAAATGCATACTTGTGTGGAATTTCATATCGGTTGATTTGTGATCCTTCTTTATCAGGTTCAATTAAACCAGGGTTAAAATCATAATATTGTGCTTGAACACCGTATTTTAAATCTAATTTATCTGATACACGATGATCTAAATGATATTTAAAATCATAGTTTAAAATACCTGATGTCCAATTAAAACCTACAAAACCAAGTGTTAAGTTGTAATAAAAATCGGTATAATTGGCGTATAATTGTCCTTTAATTTGATCGTTCCATTGGTGGTTATAATTAGCAGATACAATGGTATTTCCAAAGTTATTGTTGAATGTATCGTTGAATTTAAAAATATCTCTGCCAAAATAACTTGTTAAATGAATATTGTCGTAATCATTAATTTTGTAACTTAATTTGGCATTCACATCGTAAAAATAAGCAGTGCTATTAATATCTGTCAATTTCAAAAATAAATGCGCATAAGATGCACGACCAGATATTAAATATGAAAAACGATCACGTATAATAGGACCTTCCGCAGTAAGTCGACTAGATAATAAACCAATGCCGCCGTTTATTTTATGATTTTGATCGTCACCAATTTTTTGGTTAATCTCAAGAACAGATGATGCCCGCCCACCGTATCGTGCAGGAATACCGCCCTTATAAAGCTTGATATTACGCACGGCGTCGTTGTTAAAAACCGAGAAAAAACCATATAAATGCGATGAACTGTACACATTGGCTTGATCTAACAATAACAAATTTTGATCATTACCACCGCCACGCACGTTGAAACCCGATGTACCTTCTCCTGAATTCACCACTCCTGGAAGTAATAAAAGGGTTTTTAAAATATCGGTTTCTCCTAAAACAACTGGAAGTTTTTTAATTTCTTCGGCTGTTAATTTGTTAACCGACATTTCTGGTTTTTTAATATCAATCTTATTTATGGTGGTGTCAATGATTATTTCATCTAAACTTTCAGAAATAGTATCATTTGTTTGTGCCCACATACCATTGAATACGGATAATATGAGTGTTGTAAAAAGTGCTTTTTTCATAACTGATTTTGTACGAAATAAAGTTATGAAATTATGAACATACTTTCTAATATAAAAAAGCGGCGCAGTAAAATTATATGTAATACCGTAGTGCACTATAAAATATCCACTGATGTTCTTATTTATATGTTTTTTAAACCACAGTAGAAAACATAGCTATTCACGGATTTATTAGCAAGTTATAGACAATAAAGGGATTATACGTTTTATCATTGATAAAACAAATAATCAAGCTATGTTTATTTTGTAAAATACAAAAACTATGTAACCTAAAATTTGTTCAAAAATAAATACATAATCTATGTGGCAAAAAAACAACTATTTTGTTTTTCAATTAATTACACATTAATAGATAATGCAGCACGGATGTAATAGTTTTACCCTCTGCTTCCAAAAATATTACTACCAATTCTTACAATAGTACTTCCGGATTCAATAGCAATTTTGTAATCGCTGCTCATACCCATTGATAAATGTTGAAAATGACAGTTAGCTAATTGATATGGCTGAATGTAATCAAAAACATCTTTTAAGAATTGAAATTCTTTACGAATTTTTTCTTGATCTTCTGTAAATGAAGCCATTCCCATTAACCCGACTACTTTAATGTGTTCTAATGCTTTAAATTCTTCAGAATGAATGATTTCTAACAATTCATTTTGAGCCAAGCCAAATTTAGTTTCTTCTGTAGCTATATATACTTGCAAAAGACAGGGAATTACGCGGCGCCATTTTTTTGCTTGTTTATTAATCTCTTTAAGCAACTTTAAACTATCTACCCCATGTATTAAACTTACATAAGGCGCCATGTATTTAACTTTGTTGGTTTGCACGTGTCCAATCATGTGCCATTGCACATCTTTAGGCATTTGTTCCCATTTGTCGGTCATTTCTTGGATTTTATTTTCCCCAAAAATACGCTGCCCCCCTTGGTATGCTTCCATTAAATCGGATACGGGTTTTGTTTTTGAAACGGCTACCAAATGTACATTTTCTGGTAATTCTTCATAAATATTTTTCAAATTCTCAGCAATCGTCATCATTTTCATTTTTAAAATTCATAAACAATTAACCCATTTCTCATTTTGGGTTCAATATAAGTGCTTTTTGGAGGCATAGTAAGTTGTTTTTCAGCCAAAAGTTTAATTTCGTCTACCGTAGCAGGAAAAAGAATAAAACCTACTTTATAACCGCCGTTATCAACTTTGTTTACTAATTCCATAATATTTCGGTTTCCTGGAATATAGCTGATTCTGCTATCAGTTCGCAAATCTTGGATATTTAGTAATGGATGAAGTATGGTATCGTACAATATCTGTGCATCAAGTTGTTGCATTACGTCATTGGTAGTCGGTTTATCTATCAATTCCAATGAATAAAAAGTACCTTCTAAATACATCCCAAAAGTAAATTTATTTATAGGTTTCCAATATTCATGTTCTTGTTTTACAAGATAATTTTTTTGCAAGATCTTGATGAAATCATCAGCCGAATGACCGTTTAAATCGTGCACCACTCGGTTGTATTCATTAATTTGTATACTGTTTTCACAAATTAGGTAACTCATAAAATGATTCATAGCCTTTGTAGAGTTATCCTCTTTTATTTGTCTAAGCAAATAGGAAGATGCTGTACGGTGGTGGCCATCAGCAATGTATAAATTAGGGAAACTTTTAAAAGTTTCGGTCAGAAAATCTAATTCTACCTTTTGATCAATAAGCCAAACTATATGCTGTTCGCGATTGGTTGTTGAAAAATTATATAAGGGATTTTCTTTCATTTTTTGATCGATCCATGTTTGCAGCTCCTCACAATTGGGGTACATCATAAGGACCGGCTCGGTATTAAAACCAGTTTCACTAAAATAATCGGTCAAATTTTCAACTCGATATTTTAAGGTGTCTTCATGTTTTTTAATAACGTTATTTTCGTAATCGTCTAACGAAGTTCCGGCTAATATACCTATAAAATCATTCTTTTTTGATTTGATCCGATAAAGGTACATTGCAGGTTTATCTTCCTGAATTAAAATACCGTCTCTTTTAAAATCGGTGTATTTTGTAGCTGCCATTTGATAACGGCGTATAGGATCGATCTTTTCTTGGTTTACGTATGCTAAATTTACGATATGCAAGAATGAAAACGGATTAAAATCTAACCACGAAGCCAGTTCAGCCACCGAATAATCATCGTATGGACGAGTAGTAACCAACGCAACTTTATCTGTTGCGGGACGAACGGCTTTAAATGGAATAATATCTGCCATAATATGATAACTTTAAAGTCGGAAATAATGATTAATTTCCGACTTTATAAATTACTTGCTAAATTGTTTTGAAACTTTCTCGGCTTTTTTGCTTTCCGAGTAATCGTAGAATCCTTCACCAGATTTTACGCCTAATTTACCTGCCATAACCATATTTACTAATAGTGGGTTTGGAGCGTATTTTGGATTTTTAAAGCCGTCGTACATCACATTTAAAATAGATAAACAAACATCTAATCCAATAAAATCAGCTAATTGTAATGGTCCCATTGGGTGCGCCATTCCTAATTTCATTACTGTGTCAATTTCTTCTACACCAGCAACTCCGTTATAAAGCGTTTCAATAGCTTCGTTAATCATTGGCATTAAAATTCTGTTAGCCACAAAGCCTGGATAATCGTTTACTTCAACAGGAACTTTACCTAAGGTTTTACTTAAATTATAAATGGTATCAAAGGTTTCTTTTGAGGTAGAATAACCTTTGATAATTTCCACCAATTTCATAATCGGCACCGGGTTCATAAAGTGCATACCAATTACCTTATCAGCTCTTTTTGTAGCTGCAGCAATTTGTGTTATAGAAATAGAAGATGTATTGGTAGCTAAGATTACATTTGCGTCTGTTAACTCTTCTAATTGTTCAAAGATTTTTAATTTTAAAGTTACGTTTTCAGTAGCAGCTTCAACCACCAAATCAACACCAGTTACACCATCTTTCATATCAGTGTAAGTAATAATATTGCCAATGGTTTTGTGTTTGTCTTCTTCTGAAATAGTTCCTTTTGCCACCATTCGGTCTAAATTTGTTGCAATGGTATGTATTCCTTTCTCTAAAGAAGCTTCAGAAATATCGATTAATTTTACGGTAAATCCAGATTGAGCAAAGGTGTGGGCAATTCCGTTACCCATAGTTCCTGCTCCAATAACTGCTATTGTTTTCATTGTTAGTTTATTTGTTTTTAAAAATTTCTATTTCTTTTTTTATTTCATTTAATAATTGTTCTTCAGTTGGCAAAATCAGATTGTATTGACTGGCTAAAATTGTCTTGTTATTTTCCGGTAACGAAAATTTTACCACCGCATTATTTTTATCTGCACAAAGCAAAATCCCGATGGTGGGTTTTTCATGTTCTACTTTCTCAACTCTGTCAAAATAGTTCACATACATTTGCAGCTGACCTAAATCTTCGTGAGTCAATTTATGAGTTTTGATTTCAAATACAACAAAACACTGTAAAAGACGGTTGTAGAAAATTAAATCAACAAAAAAATCATCTCCATCTAAATGAATTCTCTTTTGTCGTGCGACAAACGAAAATCCGTTTCCTAATTCTAAAAGGAAATCTTGTAAATGAGTAATAATTGCTTGTTCTAAATCTTTTTCGTAATAAGCACTTTCTCTGCGAAGTCCTAAAAATTCCAAAATCATTGGATCTTTTATGATTTCGTGCGGACTTTCAGGAAGTTTTTCGTTTCGTGCTACAGCCAACACACTTTCTTTGTCGTTGCTTAACAATAATCTTTCAAAAAGCTGACTGTTTATTTGCCTTTCCATCTGACGGACAGACCAATTGTTTTTAACGGTTTCAGCTATATAATATTCTCTTTTGTCTTCGTTATCAATACGTAACAATACCTTGTAATGAGACCAACTCAATTGCGAATACAGTGTATTCGTAATTGGAAATGTTCTGTAAAATTGCCTCATCAGTTCTAACTGACGATACGAAAAACCCCTTCCAAATTCAGGTTGAAGTTGTTCTGAAAGATATTTTATAAGATAATTACCGTAATCGGCTCTGTCTTTTCCTTGTTGTTCTTCGTTAAAAATTCTTTCGCCAATATGCCAATACAACAGTGTTCGTTGATAATCAACAGCACGAACAGCATTAGCTTTAGCGCCTGCAATAAGCGATTTGATTTCGTGAACAAAGTTGGTTTCTAACATAATTTACTTTTTAAAACAATCAATTATTTTATACGCTATCCTTAGTGCTTCTGTTCCGTCTTCTAATGTTACAATTGGAGTTGTATCATTATTTATAGCATCGGCAAAAGTTTCTAATTCTTCTAAAATAGCGTTGTTTGAATCCACTTTTGGATTGTCAAAATAAATCTGTTTTTTAACGCCTTCTGCATTTTGAAGGATTAAATCAAAATCACCAGGAACCTCTGGCGCATCTTTCATTTTTACAACCTCACAGATTTTGTCTAAATAATCAACTGAAATATACGC
>JAHAYQ010000220.1 GCA_018384465.1 Myroides sp.
GACCGTTAGTGCGCAACAAACAGAAAATTCTTATTTAGCTGATAAAAAAGAGTTGCAAAAAGTACACCCTGAAACTTTAATGCTTAACGCATTAAATAACACACAAGGTACATATATAGTACAAACCGGAAATTACAATCAGGTTGATATTGAAAGCCAGCAAATGCAAGTAAATCAAACTGGTGAGCATCAGCTTTTGTATTACACCGAAACATCGAAATTAGATCCTTCTAACATGAACATAAACATGGAAGGCGCTAACAATTACATTGAAATTTACGGCAATAACAGCATTATGGAAAACATGAGTATAAACGTACAAGGCAATGACCGTAGCGTAATAATAAGAAATTACTAATGAATAGATTAATACTAATATTCGTTTTTTGTAGCATGTTTGCTAACGTTTGTTTTGCACAAGAAAACAGAGATAGTTTAATTGTGGCGAAAATTGAAGTAGTACAATCAGAAAACACCTTAACATTCAATCCTACGGTTCAAAACAAAGGTGTTTATCATTACGAACTAGATTATTTGCTACTTGTTAAAAAAACCGATGCCAACAAAAACCTGTCGGTAAGCCAGCAAAAAGGCAAATTTACATTAGAGCCAAACCAAATTGAAAGTTTATCAAGCACAACCGTTAACCAAACATCAAAACAAAAAATAACAGCGATTTTATTTATTCGCGATGAAGTTGCAAACAAACTCATCACAAAAGATTCCATACAGATAACGACCAAAGAATTACGACCAATAAAAGAGTCTACATTAATGGTTATGAAGGGAATTGTAGTAGATGATTCTAAAACAAAAATGGGCAGAGATTATTACGATGCTTTTTATTCAACCTACAATCAATATCCTACAAAGTTCGATTTTATCATCAATATTTCCGAACTCCCCCACAGAGGTTTGTCAAGCATTGTGCAGGTTAAGGTAGATCAAGACCTCATCCTTGAATTTTTTGCAAACCCCGACGAAGAGTTTATTAAAGCGCAGGTTGCTGTTACATTTCAAAAACTTATAAGCTACGCAAAGAGCAGGGGGAAACTTAAAAATGAATTCACATATTAAAAGCTATAACATGAAAACCATACTATCAACTTTAATTATAGTACTTTTTGCAGGTACAGCAGGTTTCGCACAGCAATTGGTATATACACCCGTAAACCCTAATTTTGGCGGAAACCCGCTAAATTACAGTGGTTTATTAGCATCTGCAAATGCACAAAATAAATTTGATGACAACCAAAGATCATCAAACAGTAGTTTACTAGATAATTTCTCTGAAACCGTTAAAAGGCAGATTTTATCGCAACTTTCAAGAGGTCTTTTTGATAATAACGAAAATTTAGAAAATTTAGAAGAAGGAACTTTTGAAATTGGCGATTTAATTATATCTATTGATGAAACCAGAACCGGAACCGTTATAAGAATTATAGATAACAAAACCGGCGAAACAACTGAAATTATTCTGTAAACAAGTATCTTAATCACACATGAAATTATTTAAAACAAATCGTTTGCTTGTTTTAATATCTTTAGTTACTCTGCAAAGCTGTGGTGTTTTTTTCACACCGCCTGCCGGAATAGAAGCAAGTTCCGTTATTGGTGAAGTAACGCCAACCGAAAAAGATTTTAAAAAATTACCAAAACCACAAGAACCTATTGTTGTAGGAGTATATAAATTCCGCGATCAAACCGGACAATACAAAGCTAGTAACGTAGGTGCCAACTGGAGTACAGCTGTACCCCAAGGCTTAACTACAATTTTAATAAAATCGTTAGAAGATAGTAAATGGTTTGCACCAATAGAACGCGAAAACATTGGAAACTTACTAAACGAAAGACAAATAATTAGAACTACCCGTCAAGAATATTCTAACGGACAAAGCACAGACAACCTACCTCCTCTGCTTTTTGCAGGAATTCTATTAGAAGGTGGGGTAATATCTTACGACACCAATATATTAACCGGTGGTGCAGGTGCCCGATATTTTGGCATTGGCGGATCTAGCGAATACAGACAAGATCGTATAACAGTGTATTTAAGAGCAGTATCAACAAGTTCGGGTAAAATATTAAAAACCGTTTACACGTCTAAAACCATACTTTCACAATCTATTAACGCTAGTATGTTTAGATATGTTGATGTAGAGCGTTTAATGGAAGCCGAAGTAGGTATCACCAACAACGAACCTGTACAAATGGCAGTTACCGAGGCTATAAACAAAGCCGTATATTTAATGATTTTAGAGGGTATTAAAGACGACGTTTGGGCTACCAAAAATGAAGAAAAAGCCAAAGTAGACCTTTTAATGAAAGAATACAATCAAGAAATTATAGAAAGCAATAAAAGAGTTGCAGGTAAAGGAGATTGGGACACTAACAGACGTTCACGTTATGCTATTGGCGGTAGCTTTACATTAAATTCTTTAAAAGGTGATTACCCTGATATTACAACCCACACTGGTGCAACAGGTAATTTTAAATATCTTTTTTCAGACTATTTTAATCTTGAATTATCATACGGATATCAAAATTTAGGATCCGAAAGATACTTTAAATCACAATTTACATCAGGCGAGGTTAATTTAGAATATCTTATGTTACCTTTTAACAATTTCACCCCTTATTTTTCTGCCGGTGTAGGTTCTATGAGAGATATGGAAACCCCTCTTAAAAAAATGCAATTTAAGTCGCAAGTGGGTGTTGGTTTGGAATACTTAGTATCTAAACAAGTTGGCATTAGGGGTTTTGGCAAATACCACATGGGCTTTAACGATGATTGGGACGATATGATATCTGGCAAAAGAAACGATCACTTTTTACAATATGGCATAGGTATACAAATATATCTAGGTAAATAACAACAATATATCTTATAAAAAATGAAATCAATATACTTTTTAATAATAACTTTTCTCTCACTTATTTTTATTAGCTGTAGCGAAGATGTTATAGATGGTAACGCAAAAGGGACTTTAACAGGAAGTGTGCGTTTAGAAGCAACAAATGAGCCATTAGCCAATGTTAAAATTACAACAACCCCTGCAACTACAACGGTTTTTACTGATGAAAAGGGTAATTTTGAAATTTTAGGCAGTTTGCCCCTGGGCGATTTTTCTGTTCGTGCCGAACTTAAAGGGTACGTTACCGAATACCAAGCAATAAGCATTATGGAATTTGAACAAAAAGTGCAGATTGTTTTTGAAATGGTTACCGATGAATCTTTGAATTCGCCACCAACCGTGCCAACCCTTATTGCACCT
>JAHAYQ010000225.1 GCA_018384465.1 Myroides sp.
CGGGCCAATTGGTTGTGCGGTAGATTTTGTGTGTAGGCTTCTTCATTTGAAAATTATATCGCTGAAAAAGCCTTTACAGATAGGTTTGTGCAACAAAGCCCGTGTTAAATAAAAAAATGATAATCTTTTTTATAAATACTTAATTAAATGAGAACCAAGGCTTTTCATACAGCAATCTCATTATTACAATGAATTATTCCATTGCACATAAAAAGATTGCTGAATAATTAAGTAATGTTAAGCATCAAACATTTTTGAAGCCATGCGCTCTGCTTGTTTTCCATAAAACCAATACGTGAGTAAATACAAAGGAATTGCAATAAGTAAAAACATAATGAAGGTGATCAGTAAAAATTGTGTATTTTGTAAATACAACATTAAATCTTGCCATGCATTCGGATTTGACCGCGTTGCAAGCACAACACCTAAAATTAAAAAACAAACGTTATATAACCAATAAATTGCACTAAAACCTAAGGTAAATTTTTGGCGCTCTGCTTGCGTGGGTGCGCGACGTTGTTGTTTTAAAAATTTAAATAACACCCAAATCATAGCAATTAAATACGGTATGATTGTTAAAATTGCCCCCATGCCTGTAGGCATAATTGCAGCAAGCACGCCACAAATAAAAGAACAGACTAAAACAATAGCAAAAAACCAAAGAAAATAACGTGTTAAAGCGACCATTGAGATGACCAATACAACTTTAAAATCCTAGTATAAAAAAAATTGAGTTTTTTTTCATGTTTGTGTCAACCATACGTGTATTTATATCGTTATATAAAGAGCAAGGTCAGCAACAACCGTAAATTTGTACCGGCATCCACAATATTTCGGTGACCTTAAACCTAGAGCAATAAGCTTGCTTAAGCATTAATTTTGATTAGTAGCCAAAATTCTTGTTCTGAGCAGATTTCTTTGACCGACGATTCATCCATCACTCGAATCGTCGGTCTTTATTTTTTACATCTTATTTTTTAACATTTCATCTCATAATTTACGTTTGAATATTGATTTCGACCACTACGTTTACTCCGATACAAGGCTTTATCTACATCTCGTAAAAACTGTACTTTCTCATCTGCTTCATGCACGAGTGTTGATTTCACCCCCATAGAAACCGATAAATAAGGCACAACTTCCGATTTTATGTGTTCAATTTGAGCCATTTCAATATTGTGTTTTATGAGCTTTGCGATATTCATAGCATCAGTCTCATTTGTATTTGGCAAGATAATAGCAAACTCCTCTCCACCAAAACGAGCAACCATATCTCGTGGACGATGCAATGATTTTTTTAGAATTTGAGCAACTTGTCTTAAAGCGATATCACCCTGAATATGTCCATAATTATCGTTATATGCTTTGAAATAATCTATATCTAATAAAATCATTGAAAATAATGATTTTTCTTTTATCGCACTCAACCATTCGCGCTCGAATAAATGCTCAAATAAACGCCTATTTGCGATACCTGTTAAGTTATCTTGATATGAATATTCTTCTAATTTTTTCTTTAAATCTTCTAATTCTTGTTCCTGTCTTTTCCGTTCAGAAATATCAAACATAAAACCAACTAAACGCTCTACAGTTCCATCTGGCTTACGCACAACATGAACAACGTCTCGTATCCATACATATTCGCCTGTTGCTGTCAGCGCACGATAATCAGCTTCATGGTCTATCCCCTCAAGCGATTGTTGAACACAATAATTAACCACCCTTTCTCTATCCGTTTCATGCATGCGATCAGCCCAATCACCAACGGTTTTCCAAGAGCCTTGAGACCATCCTAATAATTTTTCAATTTGTGGGCCAATATAGCTAAAGGTCTTTGTATCCCATTCAATACTCCACGGTATTGCTAATGTCGACTCAACTAAGGTTTTGTAGATAAGATTATCTGCAAGCTGTTGCTCTGAAAATGGTGATTTAGACATAGCTGTACCTCTCAATGGAAAATCCATTGCTCCCCAATCCAATTTTTGGACATAAAAATAAATCTCGCTCACTAAGCATACGCTTTTTTTAGCGTATTGAATTACCTTTCAGCTTTTTTCTATTTTTAATCTAAGGATGATTCACGACAAAATATGTCGTTGTATTTTGGTTTTTATGTTAGTTTTTTAAATCAGCTGTTTTATAGTTAACATGCGCATAAAAATATTAAGGTTCTAATACATGGCAGTTCGTTTTTTTCATACATCTGATTGGCATTTAGGACAATTTTTCCATAATCATGATCGTGAATATGAACATACCCAATTTCTAAACTGGCTATTAGAACAAATAAAAGAAAAACAGCCACATGCCTTACTTATTGCAGGCGACATTTTCGATGTCATTAACCCTGCATCTGCAGCGCAAAAACAACTTTACCAATTTTTAGCAGATGCGCACGACATTGCCCCAAACATGCAAACTTTAATGATTGCGGGTAATCACGACTCAGGCTATCGCATTGAACAAGTCGAGCCTTTATTAGAAAAATATAATGCAAAGGCTGTGGGTGTTATTG
>JAHAYQ010000229.1 GCA_018384465.1 Myroides sp.
AACTACTTCTGGATTGATCATGGTTGAAGTGTCTCCAAAATTATCTAACTGATTGTTGGCTATGGAACGCAACACGCGACGCAATATTTTACCTGAACGCGTTTTTGGCAGATCATCTACAAACTGAATTTTATCTAACTTACCAATAGGTCCGTAATGATCGGCAATTAATTGGTTGATTTCTTTTTTAAGGTTTTCACGATCTCGCGAAGCTCCTTCAACTTTTAAGGAAATAAAAGCATATAAAGCATTTCCTTTGATGTCGTGTGGAAAACCTACCACAGCCGATTCAGCAATAGCTGGATGTTGATTGATAGCATCTTCAATAGGTGCAGTTCCCAAATTATGTCCTGAAACAATCACCACATCGTCTGCTCTTCCTGTTATGCGGTAATAACCTACTTCGTCACGCAAGGCATTATCACCTGTAAAATATCGACCTTTAAAATCAGAAAAATAGGTATCTACAAAGCGTTTGTGATCGTTCCAAATTGTTCGAGCCATTGCAGGCCATGGGAATTTTACGCACAAACTACCTGTTACTTGATTTCCGGAAATCTCATTGTTTTTTTCATCCATTAAAACGGTCTGTATACCTGGTAAAGGTAAAGTAGCATACGTAGGTTTTGTTGGTGTAATACATGCTAAAGGCGATATCATAACGGCACCCGTTTCGGTTTGCCACCACGTATCTACAATAGGACATCGTTTTTTTCCAACAAAATCATTGAACCAATGCCAAGCTTCTTCATTTATGGGTTCACCTACCGATCCTAATACACGTAAGGACGATAAATCGTGCGATGTTACATACGAGTAATCGTGAGTCATTAACGAACGGATAGCTGTAGGTGCCGTGTAAAATTGAGTTACCTTGTATTTATCAATGACATCCCAAAAACGAGAAGGTGTAGGATATGTAGGCACTCCTTCAAATAAGACGGTGGTGGCACCGTTTAACAAAGCACCATACAAAATGTACGAGTGACCCGTTATCCAGCCTATATCAGCTGTACACCAAAACACATCGCCTTCTTTGTAATCAAACACATTTTGAAACGAATAAGCGGTTTGTACCATATAACCCGCCGTGGTGTGCACCATACCTTTAGGTTTTCCTGTAGATCCTGAAGTATACAAAATAAACAACGGATCTTCTGCATCCATAATTTCGGCAGTATTAGTTGGTTCAGCTGTTTCGTACAACTCGTGAAACCAAACATCTCTACCTGTATGAAAAGGCACTTCAGACTGAGTGCGTTTTACGACCAATACTTTTTCTACTTGATCTAAATTTTCAATGGCTTTATCTACTACTTCTTTGGCTTTAATGATTTTTTCTCCTCTAAAACCACCATCTGAAGTAACGATTATTTTAGCCCCACAATCTTCTACTCTTGAGCGAATTGCCGCATCAGAAAAACCAGCAAATATCACCGAATGCACTGCGCCAATACGCGCACAAGCCAACATAGTTACAGCTAATTCGGGAATCATTGGCAGATAAATACAAACTCTATCTCCTTTTTGAACTCCTAACGATTTCAATACATTAGCGGTTTTTGCCACGCGCTCATACAATTCGTTATAAGTAATTTGCTGTGCTTCCTCATTAGGATTATTGGGTTCAAATATAATGGCGGTTCTCTCGCCACGCTTGGATAAATGTCTGTCGATACAATTTTTGGTAATGTTTAATTTTCCGTCAACAAACCATTTTACCTCACCCTGCGTCATATCAAACTCGCATACCTTATCCCAACCTTGATACCATGTGAAATTTTCTTCGGCTATTTTACCCCAAAACTTTCTTGGTTCGCGAACAGATTTTTTGTAATGCTTAAAATATTGCTCTAAATCAGCTATTTTATAGTAACTCATATTGATTTTAATTCTTTTTAGATTACCAAGTTAATAAAAAAAGGAATATCTGACTATATATTCCTTTGCGTTTTTAAAAATTTATTGCATTTATTTAGATTTTAAACGATCGATTGACAGAAGATTGATAAGTTGTAATAAGTTGCTGCATTACTTCATCTACCGATGGAATTTCACTAATCAATCCAACAATCTGACCAATTTCTAATTCTCCTTCTTCTAAATCTCCTTCAAACATGCCTCGTTTTGCTCTGGCTCTTCCTAAAAGTTCTTTTAATTCATCAATCGATGCGCCTTTGGCATAAGCTTGTTGTACCTCATTGAAAAATTTATTGCGAATTAAGCGCACCGGAGCCAACTCTTTCAATGTTAAGTAGGTATCACCTTCCTGTGCTTCTAAACACGCTTTTTTAAAATTTTCGTGTGAAGAACTCTCTTTTGTCAATGCAAAACGAGTCCCCATTTGTACACCATCAGCACCTAAAACCATAGCAGCGTGCATACCTTCTCCTGTAGCAATTCCACCTGCAGCAATCAACGGAATGTTAATTTGATTTTTAACCATAGGAATCAAGGTAAAGGTGGTCGTTTCTTCCCTACCATTGTGTCCACCCGCTTCAAACCCTTCTGCTACTACGGCGTCTACACCAGCTTCTTGGGCTTTTAAAGCAAATTTAGTAGAGCTTACCACATGAACTACTGTCACTCCACGTTCTTTTAACCAACTGGTCCATGTTTTGGGATTTCCCGCTGATGTAAATACGATTTTCACTCCTTCATCAACAATAATTTGCATTATCTCTTCCACATTCGGATACAGCATCGGCACATTCACTCCAAAAGGTTTATCGGTGGCTTGTTGACATTTTTGAATATGTTCTCTTAAAACCTCGGGATACATAGATCCAGCTCCAATTAAACCTAAACCACCGGCGTTACTAACTGCCGACGCTAATTTATAACCGCTGTTCCAAATCATACCGCCTTGAATTATTGGATATTTTATATTGAATAATTGAGTGATTTTGTTCATGTCTATGTTATTTAAATTGCTGAGTGTACAAAAATAAGAAAACCAAACAATTTGTTTGGCTTTCGTTATGCTTTATATTTTGGAAATGACTCCCGAACCAATAAGTTCGTCGCTTATGTGCCAAGATACAAATTGACCTTCAGTTATGGCTGATTGGGGTTCGGTGAATTGTACAAACAAGCCTTTTTCGGTTTGATAGAGAGTTGCTTTTTGTAACGGTTGACGGTAACGGATACGTGCCATGACTTCCATGCTATCTCCGTTGTTTAAACGCATATCTTCTCGGACCCAATGAATTTCGTGGGGTTGCACCAACAATGTTTTCTGAAACAAGCCGGGATGTTCATTACCTTGTCCAGTGTAAATTGTGTTATCCGTCACATTAGTATTAATAATAAACAAGGGTTCTTGCGTACCGCCCACATTTAATCCTTTGCGTTGCCCTATGGTATAATAATGCGCTCCATTATGCTCACCTACTTTCTTCGCCATCTCAGGCGTATATTTAATCGAAGTTGCTTCCCAAGTAAGCTCATCAACCAAAGAATTAAAATTTGGTTTTTGAGCGTTATAAATTGGATGATCTTTTGAAACTTCGTAAATAACTCCTTTTTTAGGTTTTAATTGCTGCTGTAAAAATTCGGGTAATCTAACTTTACCAATGAAACACAGCCCTTGAGAATCTTTTTTCTCGGCAGTAATTAAATCGTGTTTTGCAGCGAGTTCACGAACCTCGGGTTTTAAATAGTCGCCAATCGGAAACAAAGCTTTTGCTAATTGTTCTTGTGAAAGCTGACATAAAAAATATGATTGATCTTTATTCGGATCCTTTCCCGCCAATAATTTATAAACAGGTTGTCCATTGATTAATTCCATATCTTTACGACAATAATGCCCCGTAGCAACATAATCTGCTCCTAATTCCAAAGCGATTTTCATAAAGACATCGAACTTAATTTCACGGTTACACAATACATCTGGATTTGGCGTTCTACCGTTTTCGTATTCGTTAAACATATAATCAACGATACGTTCTTTGTATTGTTCACTTAAATCGACCGTTTGAAAAGGAATTCCTAACTTATCTGCCACCAAAAGTGCATCATTACTATCTTCTAACCACGGACATTCATCAGATATGGTTACAGTATCGTCGTGCCAATTTTTCATAAACAGCCCGATTACTTCATAACCTTGATCCAAAAGCAACTGCGCCGCCACACTAGAATCAACGCCGCCCGAAAGGCCTACTACTACTCTTTTCTTCATTGTTTTAAAATCGAACCGTAAAGTTACAACAATTGGTCGATTTCTGTTTTATTTCTATTCCTTTTTGGTCTTAATTAGCGTTCCGTTAACATATTCATTTTCATCGGTTACGGTACCATTCGCATCTCTGATGATTAACTTGCCGTGTAACGTTCCGTTTTTGTAAAAAGTTTCTCGAATTTTTGCTCCAGTCTCTGCATATTGGTTAGCAATGCCATCTTCTACGCCATTTTTATACTCAATTTCTTCAGACAACTTCCCAGAGATGTAATATATCTTTTTAACACCGTGTAGTTTATCATTTTTATAGAGCTCTTCTGCCATTACTGATTGACCATCTATATGGTAGATCTTCCATATACCTTCTTTTTGCTTGTTTTTATATACTCCTTCAGACATTTTCTTTTTACCGTTGTAAAAAATAGT
>JAHAYQ010000243.1 GCA_018384465.1 Myroides sp.
TTTTCTATGTTAATGGGCGATGAGGTACCACCACGAAGAGAATTTATTGAAAAAAATGCATTGTATGCTAAAATCGATGCCTAATAATAATTAACCGAGTCCTTTTAAAGACTCGGTTTTTTCTTTATATCTATCCAAAAAAAATGACATATTACAATTTTAAATAACCGAACTTTTTATTGTTAAATCTTCATTGATGTTATATATTTGTCCGTTTTTAGTATACGGTTATAAACTATAATCACCTAAAAACGAACCTAAATCATCAAAATTTAATTTAAAATTAGAATGAACAACAGAGGACTCATTAAATTTTTTGCAATCTTATTTGCATTAGTGTGTTTGTACCAACTTTCATTTACTTATGTAACAAATAAAGTAAAGAATGATGCGGTTGCTTTTTCGGCTGGCGACAGAGAAAAAGAATTAGCATATTACGACTCTATTAAAAACGTTGAAGTTTATCCGGTTTTTGGATATACTTTTGAAGAGGTAGAGCAACGTCAAATCAGTAGAGGTCTTGACTTAGAAGGAGGTATCAACGTAACACTTCAAATCTCGGTTAAAGACATTATTAAGAGGTTGGCAAACGATTCGCAAAATCCAGTATTTGTACAAGCGCTTACCAATGCCGACAAAAACAGAAGAGCGCAAGAAACTTATTTAGATGCGTTTTTTAGAACGTTTGAAGAAGCGAATGCAGCAAACGGATCAAACGTAAAATTAGCTTCAACAGATGTCTTTTTAAACAGAAACTTTGATGAGAAAGAAATTAATACCAGTACCTCTGATGCAGAAGTAAAAAGAATTTTAGCCACTAAAGTGGATGAAGCGGTTGAAAGTGCATACCAAATTTTAAGAGAACGTATCGATAAATTTGGGGTAACACAACCTAACATTCAAAAAATTGGAAATACAGGTCGTATTTTGGTTGAATTACCTGGTGCAAAAGACGAAGCACGTATCAAACAACTTTTACAAAGTACTGCCGAATTAGAATTCTGGGAAACGTATAAGTTTGAAGAGGTGATCGAGTTTTTATGGACAGCTAACGAAACGTTAAAGTCAAAAAAACAAACCGAAACCGCTACTGTAGCTAATGATACTTTAGCTGAAACAAAACCAGAATCTGATGTTGATAAACTTTTAACAGGTGTTTCAAGCGATTCTTTATCAAATGATTCAACTCAAGAATTAGGACCTATCTTCTCTTTAATGCAGGGGCAAGGTTTCCAAGGGTCGCCAATCATTGGCTTCTTTGCAACTAAAGATACAGCTCAAGTAAATACCTATTTAAAAGATCCGCAAGTACGCGCTCTTTTAAGAGGCGATTTAAGACATGTAAAATTTGCTTGGGGTAAACCAAAAAGAAATTCAAATGTAACTGAATTATACGCATTAAAAGGAAATGCGCAGCATGTTGCACCTTTGTCTGGCGGAGTAGTAACTGATGCTCGTGCCGATTTTGATAACATGAACAAACCAGTAGTTTCTATGCAAATGAATGCAAAAGGAGCTAAAGATTGGGAGATTTTAACAGGTAAGGCATTCAACCAACAATCTAATATTGCTATTGTTTTAGATAATATTGTGTATTCTGCTCCAGGTGTAACAACTGGACCTATTGCTGGTGGTAGTTCAAGTATATCAGGTGATTTTACGGTACAAGAAACAAAAGACTTAGCAAATATCTTAAAAGCAGGTAAATTGCCAGCATCTGCAGATATCATTCAATCGGCTGTAGTTGGTCCATCTTTGGGTCAACAAGCTATTGAAAACGGTATGATGTCTTTCATCATTGGGTTTGGTGTAGTATTGTTTTGGATGGTATTCTATTACGGTCGCACGGGTATGTATGCTAACGTAGCACTTATCGTAAACTTATTGTTCATTTTTGGTGTATTAGCATCATTAGGTGCGGTATTAACGCTGCCTGGTATTGCAGGTATCGTACTTACAATGGGTACAGCAATTGATGCGAATATTATTATAAATGAAAGGGTAAAAGAAGAATTACGTGCCGGAAAAACTACGAAGGAAGCGGTGGATTATTCGTTTAGTTGGAACGGTGCTTTATCATCAATTTTTGATGCGAATATTACTACAGGTTTAGTGGCAATCATTTTATTTATATTAGGATCTGGTCCTATTCAAGGATTTGCTACTACCTTGTTAATCGGTATTTTTACTTCATTATTTACAGCTATTTGTATTCCAATGTTGTTTATTTATGCTAGATTAGATAAAGGTAAGGATGTGAAGTTCTCTACATCGTTTACTAAAAATTGGTTCGTTGGTTCTAAGTTTAATTTCTTAGGTACCAAGAAAATGGCATACATGATTTCTGGTCTTGCTGTTTTAATTGCTATTGCTGCACTTTCTACCAAAGGATTGAATCCTGGTGTTGATTTTGTAGGAGGTAGAACTTACCAAGTGAAATTTGATCAACCAGTTGATGCCAATGAAGTTAAAGAAAAGTTACACGGAGTATTCGGAAGTGCTGAGGCTAAAACATTCGGAAGCGCTGATCAGCTGCGCATCACTACTAAATATAAAGTAGAAGAAGAAAGTACAGTGGTAGATAACGAAGTGAACAAAATGTTATATGATAACTTAAAAGAGTATTTGCCGGCTACTTTAACTTTCCAAGACTTTATGAGTAGTGATGAAGCGCATCAATTAGGTGTATTGCAAAGTTCAAAAGTAGGGCCAACCATTGCCGATGATTTAAAATTCGACTCAATGAAGGCGGTGTTAGGAGCTTTAGCTGTAATGTTCTTCTATATTTTAATACGTTTTAGAAGATGGCAATTCTCTTTAGGTGCCGTTATAGGTTTAGCTCAAAACGTAATTATTGTATTAGGTGTTTACTCGTTAACTTATGCCATTATGCCGTTTAACATGGAATTAGATCAGCATTTAATTGCTGCTATTCTAACAGTAGTGGGATATTCAATCAACGATACAGTAATTGTTTTTGATAGGGTACGTGAATTCTTAAGAAATAGACAGTCACAACATACAGGCGAAAGCTTTACCGATACAGTAAACAGAGCGCTTAACACTACGTTGAGTAGAACTATTAACGTATCATTAAGTTTGGTAGTTGTATTATTAGCGATCTTTATCTTCGGTGGAGAATCGTTAAGAGGTTTCATTTTTGCTATCTTAATCGGTATCGTTGTAGGTACTTTTACCTCTTTATTTATTGCTACACCAATCATGGCAGATACCATGATTAAAAGTGGAGCTGATAAAATTAAAGAAGAAGAAGAGGAAGATGAAAATGATCCTTTGCATACCAATATTTAATACAAAATCAATTCATTATAATAAAAGCCGTTCGTTTTTGAACGGCTTTTGTTATTTTATCAATCCCGTAAAAAAATAAACTAAAAAGCGAGATTCATAAAAATAAAATTAGCTTTTTACCGATTGATTTTTTAAATTCGTAAATTATTTCAATTTAGTTACAACATAGTTTCAATATATTATGAGTCAAACAGCTACAAAAGAAGCTTTAACATTCGAAGATTTCAAGCAAGAAGTTCTTAACGATTATAAAATTGCCCGTATTTCGCGCGAATGCAGTTTGTTAGGCCGTAAAGAGGTGTTAACCGGAAAGGCAAAATTTGGTATTTTTGGTGATGGAAAAGAAGTGCCACAGCTGGCAATGGCGAAAGCATTTAAAAACGGTGATTTCCGTTCGGGGTACTATCGTGATCAAACTTTTATGATGGCGATTGGTGCATTAAATATCCAACAGTTTTTTGCCGGTTTATACGGTCATGCCGATATCAACCAAGACCCTATGTCTGGTGGTCGTCAAATGGGTGGACATTTTGCAACACATAGTTTAGACGAAAATGGAAACTGGAAAAATTTAACACAACAAAAAAATTCAAGTTCAGATATTTCTCCAACAGCTGGTCAAATGCCTCGTTTGTTAGGATTGGCGCAGGCATCTAAATATTTTCGTGAATTTCCAAATGCAGATAAAGAACAAAAATTTTCTGTAAACGGTAACGAAATAGCTTGGGGAACCATTGGTAACGCTTCTACGTCTGAAGGTTTGTTTTTTGAAACCATTAATGCAGCAGGTGTTTTACAAGTGCCAATGGTTATGAGTGTTTGGGACGATATGTATGGTATTTCGGTACACGCACGTCATCAAACAACAAAAGAAAGTATTTCTGAAATTTTAAAAGGTTTTCAAAAAGAGGAAGATACTAATGGATACGAAATTTTTACTGTATACGGATGGGATTATCCTGCCTTAATAGATACCTATGCTAAAGCGGCTGAAATTGCTAGAATACAGCATGTACCAGTATTAATTCACGTAAAAGAATTAACGCAGCCGCAAGGTCACTCAACTTCAGGTTCGCACGAACGTTACAAATCGGCTGAGCGTTTACAGTGGGAAACGGAGTTTGATTGTTTATCTAAATTGCGCTATTGGATGATTGACAATAATATTGCAACAACCGAAGAATTAGACACCTTAGATGCCGAATTGAAAAAAGATGTTTTAAACGGTAAAAAAGCAGCTTGGGAGGCTTATTTAAATCCTATCAAAGAGGAAAGAACGACGTTGATTGAAGTTCTAAACTCGGTAGCAGCAACATCGGCAAACAAAGTGTTTATCGAAAAAATGATTGCTGATTTAAACAGTATCAAAGAACCAATCCGCAAAGACAATTTAACTACTGCTCGTAAAATTTTACGCATGGTAATTGGTGAACAAGGACAAAGCATTTTGGCATCTTGGATACAAAATTATATTGATAAAGTTCAGCCAAGTTTCAGTTCACATTTAATGTCGCAATCAGCAAACAAAGCAGAGAATGTAGTTGAAATTAAACCAGTGTATGATGAAAATACAGCTGATGTGGATGCGCGTTTAATCATTAAAAATAATTTCGATAAAATTTTTGAAACTTATCCTGAAACGCTAATTTTCGGAGAAGATTCTGGAAATATTGGTGATGTGAATCAAGGGTTAGAAGGTTTACAAGAAAAATACGGAGTAAATCGCGTGGCAGATGCTGGTATTCGCGAAGCTACCATTTTGGGGCAAGGTATCGGTATGGCAATGCGTGGATTACGCCCTATTGCTGAAATTCAGTATTTAGATTATCTGTTGTATGCACTTCAAATCATGAGCGACGATTTAGCTACGGTTCAATACAGAACGGCAGGTAAGCAAAAAGCACCATTAATTGTGCGTACACGTGGTCACCGTTTAGAGGGTATCTGGCATTCGGGTTCACCAATGGGTATGATTATTAATGCGGTGCGCGGTATGCACGTGTTGGTACCACGCAGTATGACAAAAGCAGCCGGATTCTATAATACATTGTTGAAAGGAGATGAGCCTGCCTTGGTGATTGAATGTTTAAATGGGTACCGACTTAAAGAAAAAATGCCTGCTAATATTGGTGAATTTACTACGCCAATTGGTGTGGTTGAAACCGTAAAAGAAGGTACTGATATAACTGTTGTTTCTTACGGATCTACTTTGCGTTTGGTTGAACAAGCCGCTAAAGAATTGTTAGAAATAGGAATTGATGTGGAGGTAATTGATGCACAGTCTTTATTACCATTTGATAACAATCACGATTGTGTAAAATCACTTCAAAAAACAAACCGTTTGTTAGTGGTAGACGAAGATGTTCCTGGAGGAGCATCGGCATACTTGCTACAACAAATTGTTGATGTACAAGAAGGTTATAGATTTTTAGATAGTAAGCCTGAAACATTGGCTTCAAAAGCACACCGCCCGGCATATGGTACCGATGGTGATTATTTCTCTAAACCATCTGTTGAAGATATTTTCGAGAAAATATATGCCATTATGAATGAAGCCGATCCGGTAAAATATCCAAACTTATATTAATACTATAAAAAAGCATCTTATTTCAGATGCTTTTTTTATATTTGATAAATTATAATCAAGTATGAAATACAATCCGTTTAAGTTAATCCTTTGGGGCTTGTTTTTGGTTTTTGTATTGCTAAACAGCTTACGCCTGTTTATTTACGGGTTTGTGATAAGTTTTATGATTGTAATAATTGATCGCGCTTTCTTTGGAACACGAAAACGTTCTGATACGCAATTCCTGAATTTGTTTTTTACTTTTACATCTATCTTTGCCCTTTTTTATACGTTTTCACCTTTTCTTAGATCGTTAGAATTTAATATTTCCCACCCTAAATGGCAATTGCTTGAAGTGGTTTCTATAGAAAAAAGCAAAAGTACATTAGTGTCAACACCTTTCAACTTTTTAGAAAAAGCTTACACGCCTGTGACTATTAAATATGTAGACGAGGCACAAGTGACACACCAAATACACCAAGAAATTAAACATTACGCAATTTTAGGATTTGATCCGCTGTTTAAAAAAGAGACCATAGAAAAAGAGTTACAATTTATACACAACCGCAGCTTAAATAAATTAATTGATAAAAAAGCGGTAAACCTTTATCAACACCCCTCTAAAGAACGTATCAAAATGTTTAAAGGCAACGATGGTTTTGCTTTAAGGCATTCAATCGGTTTTCAAATTGCCTTATTACTCACCTATATATTAAGTATTGGTTTAACAATTTATTGTGTGGTATGCTACAAAAAAATGTATATTAGTTTACAATCTAATCAAACCAAAGAACAAAAAACAGCCTATATTATACTTTTTATCCTTATGTGTACTTATTTAGCAGTAGGCATAACGGTTTTACATTATTTAAAGTTTTAAATACTTTTATAAATAAGGTAAATTCAATAAATTGTAATATTTAGTAACTGCTTAAAAAGGAAAACATAAAAAAAATCACTAACTTTGCAACGTTTAAAAACAAATAAAATGGTTAAAGATTTATTTGAAAGAATTCACGATAATAAAGGACCTTTAGGGAAATGGGCTTCCCAAGCAGAAGGATATTTCGTGTTTCCAAAATTAGAAGGAAAATTAGGGCCAAGAATGCAGTTTCAAGGAAAAGAAGTATTGAACTGGTCTATCAATGATTATTTAGGTTTAGCTACACATCCTGAAGTTTTAAAAGCTGATGCCGATGCAGCAATAGAATACGGTGCAGCCTACCCAATGGGGGCACGTATGATGTCTGGTCATACAGATTGGCATGAGCAATTACAAAACGAATTGGCAGCATTTGTTAATAAAGAAGCTGCTTATTTGTTGAATTTTGGATACCAAGGAATGGTTTCTACCATTGATGCTTTAGTAACCAAAAATGATGTAATTGTTTACGATGTAGATTCGCACGCATGTATTATTGATGGTGTTCGTTTACACATGGGTAAACGCTTTACTTATAAACATAACGATGTTGAATCATTAGAAAAAAACTTACAACGTGCAACTAAAATGGCTGCTGAACAAAACGGTGGTATTTTGGTTATTACGGAAGGAGTTTTCGGTATGCGCGGTCAACAAGGTAAATTAAAAGAAATTGTTGCTTTAAAAGAAAAATACAATTTCCGTTTGTTGGTTGATGATGCACACGGTTTTGGTACATTAGGTAAAACAGGAGCTGGAGCAGGTGAGGAGCAAGAATGTCAGGATGGTATCGATGTGTATTTTTCTACTTTTGCTAAATCTATGGCATCAATCGGCGCTTTTATTGCAGCAGATCAAGACATCATTGATTATTTAAAGTACAACCTACGTTCGCAAATGTTTGCTAAATCATTACCAATGATTTTAGTGAAAGGAGCTTTAAAACGTTTAGAGTTATTAAGAAACAATCCTGGATTAAAAGATAAACTGTGGGAAAATGTTAACCGTTTACAAAATGGTTTAAAAGATCGCGGTTTCAACATTGGTGATACAAACACTTGCGTTACACCAGTATATTTAGAAGGGTCTATTCCTGAAGCTATGATTATGGTAAACGATTTACGTGAAAACTACGGAATCTTTTTATCAATTGTAGTTTATCCGGTAATTCCAAAAGGAATCATTTTGTTACGCGTAATCCCTACGGCATCACATACTTTTGAGGATATCGATCAAACTTTAGCATCTTTTGAAGCAATTCGTACCAAATTAGTTGATGGTACCTATAAGAAAGTTGCCGAAGCAAATGTGGTTAATATGGAAGCGTAATAAACGTTTTTAAAATAATATTAAAACAGCACCTTAAAAGGTGCTGTTTTGTTTTAAATAAGATCCATTGAATGGAATGTGTCTTAAACTATCATTACACTGAAATTGCACAGAGTCTACAGCGATGTTTTCAAAATATACGTGCGCTTCTTTTTTAGTAAACAATACGCGCAAAGTACCTTTGTCTTTATTTAGCAAAGCGTTTAATTGGTTGCTTTTATCTATGTTAGCATTCAACGTAGTAGTGCAATTTTGCAAAGAATCAAATACATTAAAATGTTCAAATGTAAGTTGGTACTTTTCCTTTTTTAAATGTTTTATAGCTAATTTATTGTATAAGTTTAGCGTGTCGCCAACGGTGTATAAACCTTCAATACTATTTGGTTTAAAAGCTTTTCGTTTATTTAAAATGTAATCATTGGCAAATTCACCTTTAACTTCTTTTAAATCACTACCTACTCTTAAGATTTGATTGTAATTTTTTAATCTATAAAATAATTTTTCTCGATCAAAGGAAGCTTCAAAAATGCTGTCTTTCAATTTCCAAGTACCCACTTTAGTTTCAGGTAACGAGTTTTTATCTTGGTAATAAACAGTTCTTGAAATAGTACTGTCCTTATAAATTCTAATAGCGGTTTCAATACCTGGACAGTCAGGACACGGAATTATGCCTTCAAACGTGCTGCAAAAAATAGTGTCTAAAAGAGATTGCTCAATTACCACAGGCATTTTCTTTTTTTTACCGCATGATGCCAAAGCAGTAGTTACAACCAATATTTTTATAAAATAGCCAATGTTTTTCATAGAAGTTTACTGTTAAGTGCATTTTGTAGTCTCTCCACAAAAATAATTCCAAAATAAGAAATTTAAAAAATAAATGCAAAAAAGAATTAAGCTGTTTCAAAAATACAAGAATTAGGTTACTTTTGCATAAAGATACACAACACAATGAAACAAGGTATAATTATTTTAGATTTTGGTTCGCAATACAATCAATTAATTGCACGCCGAATTAGAGAATTCGGAGTTTATGCTGAAATCGTTCCCTACAACACATCAATTAGTGAAATTAAAAAGCACGAGCCTAAAGGTATTATTTTATCAGGCGGACCTTCTTCTGTTTTTGGTGAAGAAGCTGCTTTAATTGAAAAAGAACTTTTACAAATGGACGTGCCTGTATTGGGAATTTGCTACGGAATGCAGTTGATTTCTCATCTTTTAGGTGGCGAAGTAAAAAAAGGAGTAAAAGGCGAATACGGAAAATCAGAATTAACGGTTTTAGCACAAAACAGTTTGTTTAATGGCGTTCCAGAAAAATCTACGGTGTGGATGAGCCATTTCGATGAAGTAATAAAAGCTCCGGAAGGTTTTGTTGTTTCAGGAAAATCGAACATTGATATTGCTGCAATGGCAAACGAAAGCAGAAATATTTTTGCCGTACAGTTCCATCCTGAAGTAACGCATTCTGAATTTGGATCTAAAATGTTAGAAAACTTTGTTTTTAATATTTGTAAAGCAGAGAAAAACTGGGTTTTAAAAGATTTTATCGAAACCGAAATTCAACGTATTAAAGATGTTGTTGGTGATAAAAAAGTTATTTTAGGACTTTCTGGCGGGGTTGATTCTTCGGTTGCGGCAGTTTTAATTCACCGTGCTATTGGCGATCAACTGACTTGTATTTTTGTTGATACCGGTTTATTGCGTAAAGACGAAGGCAAAAAAGTAATGGAAAATTACGGCAAGCACTTCCACATGAATATTAAAATGGTTGATGCTTCTGATCGTTTCTTATCTAACTTAAAAGGTATTGATGAGCCTGAAGCTAAACGCAAATCTATTGGTAGAGATTTCGTTGCTGTTTTTGATGAAGAATCTCAAAAGTTCGATGATGCCTCGTTCTTGGCACAAGGAACTATTTATCCTGATGTTATTGAATCACAATCGGTAAAAGGACCATCGGCAACCATTAAATCACATCACAACGTAGGTGGTTTACCAGAACACATGAAATTACAGTTGTTAGAACCTTTACGTGAATTGTTTAAAGACGAAGTGCGTAAGGTTGGGGTTGAGTTAGGTATTCCGCGTGAATTGGTGTATCGTCATCCGTTTCCAGGACCAGGATTAGGAATCCGTGTTTTAGGTGAAGTTGACGAAGAAAAAGTACGAATTTTACAAGAGGCAGATCAAATTTTTATTGACGAGCTTTATGCACATAATTTATACGACGAAGTTTCGCAAGCCTTCGTAGTATTGTTACCAGTAAAATCGGTAGGGGTAATGGGCGATGAACGTACGTATGAATATACGGCGGTTGTGCGTTCTGCAAACACTATTGATTTTATGACCGCAACTTGGAGTAAATTACCTTATGAGTTTTTAGAATTGGTTTCTAACCGAATCATTAACGAAGTAAAAGGAATTAACCGTGTTGCTTACGATATCAGCTCTAAACCACCAGCAACAATTGAGTGGGAATAATAAAGCTAACAGCCTTGAATTTATTTTTAAGGCTGTTTTTATATAAACTCGTTTCAAATGAATGATTCTAAAAATAAATTGCACCCGCGTAGTTTTCATAATCAGCCTTATAATTTTCAGGAATTGATACTAAAAGTTCCCGAATTAAAACAGTTTATTGTAAAAAATAGGGAAGGAATGGAGACGTTGCAGTTCGCCAATCCAAAGGCAGTTTATTTGTTGAACAAAGCATTGTTGTTGTATTTCTATAATTTAAGTTTTTGGGATATTCCTAACCAAAACTTGGTGCCACCTATTCCGGGTCGAGCAGATTATATGCATTATTTAGCTGATTTATTAAAGGTTGATGATTCACAGAAAACTACTGTTTTAGATGTTGGTACAGGCGCAAGTTTGGTGTATCCGATTATTGGAAGCTCTGTCTATAATTGGAATTTTGTGGCAACTGATATTGAAGCAAAATCAATAGAAGTAGCACAAGAAATCATCGATAAAAATCCGAATTTAACTTCTAAAATCACTTTACGACTTCAATCTGATAATAAAAAGATACTTATAGGAATCATTACTAAAGAAGATTATTTTGATGCAGTAATGTGTAATCCGCCTTTTTTTAAATCGAAGAAACAAGCCGAAGCACAGACAACTCGCAAATTAAAAGGTTTAGATAAACGTAAAACACCAAAACTGATTAATAATTTTTCAGGAGAAAACAATGAACTATGGTGTAATGGCGGGGAATTAGCTTTTGTGCTGAATTACATTAAAGAAAGCATTCTGTTTAAAACGCAAGTTGGTTGGTTTACAAGTTTAATATCAAACGAAGATCATCTGAAACCATTGCAGATCGAATTAAAAAAATCAGCCAAAGAAATCAAAGTTATCAACATGGCACAAGGCAATAAAAAGAGTCGGATTTTAGCTTGGAGGTTTTAATGTTGGTATAAATTTTTAAGATATTTCGATTTCACTACGTTTCACTCAATATGACAAAAAATCGTAGGTCATTATAAAACATCCACAGATGCACAGATTTATATATTTTAGTTTTTATCATTGATAAAACACATAGTTAGGCTATGTTTATTTTGTAATCTACCAAGCTATGTAACCTAAAATTTATTCAACAGTAAATGCAGAATCTATGTGGTAAAAAAATAATTATTTGTTTTTATAAGTTTTCAATTAACTAAGATCCAACTTATACTTATGTAATAAACCTTCTAACTGATGCGCCGAAAATTTGGCGTTCTTCATTTTATTAAATTCCGGATCAATCGAAAAATTTCGGGCATTTCTAAAATCGGCTTTTTCTAAAACAGTGTTTGAAAAACGAGCGCCTGTTAAATCCGCATCCTGAAAATTAGCCGAAGTTAAATTACACTCTGAAAAATCGACTTCTCTTAACGAACATTTTATAAAAGAAGTTCCTTTTAATTTCGTTTCAAAAAAAATACTGTAATCAAGCATGCAGCTTTCAAAATTAAACGAAAACATAAATTTGCTGCATTTTGTAAAATCAACACCTAAAATTTTACAGTTGGTGAAAACCACATTGCTTAAACCAACATTGCCAATCAAAGTCATTGAAAAATTACAGTTTTCAAACACACAATCTTCAAAATTATTGTCGCGTAAATCGCTGTTTGTAAAATTGCAGCTTATAAACGTACACTTTGAAAACTCTCTGTCTCTTAATGTTTTTTCAGAATAATCAATGTTTTTAAACTCTTTATCTTCATGATATACAGTGGAACTCATTTATAGAATGCTTTAAAATTTAAAACATTAAATATCTAACAAATACAAGCAAACTACAAATAAAACGGGTTTTAATAACAAAGATATTATTATAGAAACGACATAAAAACCACCGATTTTGTTTTATATTTGTTACTATGAAAAGAATATTTTATACACTATCGGTCTTGTTATTTGCCAACTGGTCGTTTGGTCAAACAGTTACGAAAACGCATGTGGTTGCAAGAGGAGAAACCGTAACTCAAATTGCCAAAAAATATCAAACCACAAACAATGTTTTGTTTTTGTTGAATCCAGAAGCGGTTAATGGCATTAGTGAAAACCAAGTGCTAAAAATCCCTACTTCAAGCGATGTTCAGCATAC
>JAHAYQ010000248.1 GCA_018384465.1 Myroides sp.
ATAAATGAAATAGGATTGTTATATCCGAAATGAAACGGTGATTGATCTGTAAACCAATCTGCCAATAAATCGATACCAAAGAACCTGCCCAGTGCACCATCATACAGCCTAAAATCCATCAACGAAAGGTTGGCATCTAAATCAATTAAGCTTGGCTGTCCGTTAAACCCGGCATTTGGCAGCAGGCTGTTGCTGAAATTGTTTGCCAGCTGGTTGTAATGCCCGTGTTTTAACCCAAACGGGTAATAATTACTCTCGTTTAGTATTTCGGTGTTTTCTACAACGCCGTTTTTATTGATGTCCTGATACGTTAACCTTACATTGCCAATCTGGTCTTTGTACTGGTAAACGTAATTGTACGCATTGTTTTCAAATTTAATAAATCCTTCGGTAGTGGCAATGTATTTTAGCTGGTTATTTTTGTATTCATAACCGTCTAAATACTCCACTACATTGGTACTGCCATTTTGGGTTACTGTTTTTTTAACGCGGCTGCCATAACTATTGTAGGTAAATATGATGTTGTCGCCGTTTGCAAAGATCATTTGCACTGGCTGATTTACGTGATTATAGCTTATTTTTGTAATGTTGCGGTTTTTATCTGCCACAAGGTTTCCATAAGTGTCGTAAACGTAATCGTCGCCGGTTTTGTTAACGTCGTTGATGCCTTCGGGATGGTTGGTGACATCGCTTACCGATAGCAGCTTGTTACTTTTTGGGCTGTAATTATAAATAGCATCATCTATTTCTACTACCTGTCCATTAATATTGCCACTTGTGCGATACATGGAGGTAATGTTTCCGTTTTTGCTATAATCTGCCATTTCTCTGAAATCAGTAGAAATAACATTGTTCTGAAACATAGAAGCTTCGGACAGTCGATTTAAACCATCATAATAGTAAGCATATCCTCTTTTAATATCGTCAGTACGGGTTTTCCATTCCACGCTACTTATGTTACCGTTGTATTGTTTTTTAACAGCAGACGGTAGATTTTCTGTGGTATTGTAATTTATTTTGAGTCCAAACAGATCGTTATCACTATTTTCATTAAGATTATTGGGGTTGTTAATCTGCGTTAACCACCCGCGCACATTGTATTTATAATCTATTTTTTGTAAAGGAGAAGTGGCATTATTACCCACGCTTTTCCGCTTAAGTTTTCCAAGGGCGTCGTATTCGTATGATGCCATTAACTCTTCCGTTCCTCCGTTAACAGAGTGCGTATGTTTTAACAGGTATTCACGATTGTTGTAGGTGAATTTTTCTACCGTGGTAACTGCCGTGGCACTGTTTGTTTTTTTATGTACGGTCTGTACTTCGGTTGGGTTGCCAAAAAAGTTGTATTTACTGTTTACCTGTGTTAAACCACCTTGTGCATTATTGGTGTTTACACGTATGGGGCGGTATTTGTTGTCATAAGCCAAATACGTTATATCACCTTTTTGTTCTGCCGATGTGGTTATGGTACGTACCCACACACCGGTTAACAATCCTTTTACGTTGATATTTGGTGCTGCACCGTTTACATTCTCTATGGTTGTGGGACCATTAGCAAAAGCGTAGCTGTCGTAATAATTAACTTCTAACAAGTTAACAGCTGTGGTGGGATATACCTGATTGGTGTAACTTATTGCAACGCCATCTACGGTTACCGTATTTGACTGCCGCTTTTCATGATGAACGGTCTGGCTTTTTAACGTATTTTCTAAGGTGGCACGGCTAGCTCCGTTTACCCCATGCCCTGTATAAAAACCTCTATAAACCGGGCGATTCATATAGTCGTATTTAACAAACATCCAGCCTTCTGTACCGGTTCCAAAGGGATTAAGGTTAGGTCCCGAGAAGGCTATTCTACCGGCTTTATCGTAAACAAAGTACTCCCATTTTTTTCCGGGCACCTTTTTCTCTGCCAGCATACCGTTGGCATCGTAATTGTACTGGAAACACAATTCGTTTAAAACAGCGGCTGTAATGGTACCGTCTGTAGCTTCGGGAGTTAAAACATAAGTTAACTGACTTAACTGGTTATATACATAGTACGTATCATGCGCAACGCTTTGATTATAGGTGCGTTTTAGGTGTATTCTGCCATCAATTCCTTTAAAAACTTCGGTTGTATTGTTTTTGCCGTCAGAAGTCTTCCAATTTTCATTTTTGATTACCTGCTTTTTTAAATCATTTGCGGTAAAGTATCCCGATTGTGTCAACGTATTGGTGTACGATTTTGTTGTGCTATTCCACGAAGCATTTGCTTTAAAAAGTTTTACTTCGCTTGCGATATTTGCACCAACGTCTACTTTCACGGTATGGCCATTGTCCATTGCCCAGTCAAAACCAGGTGATGCTATTTCTTCTACCTCTCTGCTTAAATTATTTTTAATTTTGATTTCTGAAAACGGATTTTGGGTAAATTCGTTTTCTTCGGTATTATAATAATTTAACGTTTCAGCATTGGCATTATTTATAAAGTTACCGTTGTAGGTGGTCAGATATTTTCCACCAAAATTTGTGGTCGTTTTTCCTTGAACGGTAAAAGGTAGAAAGTCTTTCGTCTGCCCGGTATAATCGTTATATTCTATATGTTTTACAATATTTTGCTGATCAACAGGCGATGCATTTTGTTCTATAAGCTGTTCTGGTCTTCCAAGCTTATCTAAATAAATAATATTTTCAAAGTTATTAGCTTGTGGCGCTATTAGCCCTGTACGTTGAGTTCTGTATACCGTTTCTTTAATAAAATTTTTGCCGCTACTTTGAGCGTAAAGACTGACTGCAAAAATGGTTAATATTAATGATAATATAAATTTTTTCATATTCATCTAATTTACCCCGTTAATAAAATTGTATTGATAACTCTTTATGAAATTACCTTCTTGATCTTTAATGTTTTTTAATCTATTAAAATCATCATAATCATAATAAGTAGTTCTGCCGTTAGGATCTGTAACGGTACGTAAACCTTTATTAGGATAGTAGGTATAGGTTGTTATAAGCTTATCGGGGTGAGCTACTCTTAAAGTGGTATATAGACCAGCTAAAATTGTTGGATCTCTAAACTCATCTACACCTTCTGCTGACGTGTAAAATTGCAATCCGGTAATTGTAGTGGTATTTAGCTGACTATATCTTAAATCACTGACTTGAAAAAGCTTTTTACTATTATTATAGCCCCACACAATAGCGTGATAAATTCCTAAATGATCCCTATATTCTAAAACATTACCATTTGCATCGGTTTGGGTTACCTCGTAGCTACTGATTATTTCTCCGAACTTGTTTTCTTCATTGAAAACTTTTAATTGATAAAAAGATGATGTGGTATTTATCAATTTTTCTAGATAATTATAATTACGTTTAAACAGTAAGTTATTATTTATGGTTTTACTGGTGGTGGATAACAAAATCTGATTTCCTAATTTTTGATAGGTACTCTCTATCTTCGTCACCTCATTAGTCTTAATATCAGTTACCGTTTCTGAAATAGGTACGCGATAGTCAGTAGAGTAAACAGTATTTTTAGTTACTTCTCCGCTATTCTGATTATTAATATAGTTTTTTGCTTCAGTTGTCTGATTTTTTAATATACCTTGTGACTTGACATTAATAATGTTCTCATCAATTTCAATTGGTTTAAACTCAAAACTGTAGTCGTTAACAATTTCGTCTTCTAAATTCTTGTTTAAGTCGTAGCGCTTGACTGCTTTTGGGAATTTTCTTAAATTATCATATTTCCCAATTGAAATAAGGCTGTCGTTTAAAACTTTATCGCCAAAACTATATTCTATAAATCCTTTACCCTTTATTTCCTTTGTTACGGCAGTGTAATAAACAAATTCTTTGTTTTTATCTTTCATATATCTTAACAAGATTTTGGAATAGGCTCCGGCATAGCCTGTGTATCCACTAGAAATTTTACTATTTAGCTGGTTAAGTGGCTTGTAATGAAATACCGTTTCGTTCTTTACTCTATTATCTATAATTTCTTTTACCGATTTGATGCGTATTCCGGGTGCATAAATAAAGTATTGTAGATCAGAAGTCTTTTTTGTATGAATCTTTAATGACCTTTCGGTAAATTTACTGTCTTCATTATTTTTGTAATCTAGATAGTACGTACCAGGTTCTAAAATTCTATTGCTGTAAGACGTTGCATTGGCTGTACCTGTGATTACAGGGGATGTTAAATTAGTACTTTTATATATACTATATGTCGGATAACCAACAGGTGGATTTACTATATTACCATCTGGGTCGGTAATTACACCGCCCCCGCCGCCAGGATTTGGTGATGTTCCATTTGCCGTTATTTTATAAAACAATCTTGCTCTTTCCGAAATGGTAAATGTATACCTCTTATAAGGCGTCAATAAGCCATTTTCTACTTTGTTAACAACGGTCGCTATTTTAGGAACCTCGTTAAAATCATAATTTTCAATAGACGTATACAATTTACTTTCCTCTAATTCCATATCGTTAACTTCATACGTAAAGTCTATTAATCCACCTGTAGGCAATATTACTCTTCGTAGTGCACCGCTTGTCATTCCCGATAAAAGATCTAAATTAGAGAATTCAGAACTAGAGTTTACTCCGTAAGGTAATTCGTTGTAATTTAATGAGCCGTGCCAATAATACCCATTGTCGTCCAATGTTCCTACATAGGGATTATATAAGAGCTGATAATAGTATGTTTTGTTGTTGGCATCCTGAAAAGTAATTTTAGATAAATTTCTGGTATTTAGATGTACAGCGGTATATTGAAAATTAATTGTTTTTTTTATTGTATTATCCTCATAAACTTGAATAGAATTTACATACGGAATGGTAGCGTTAATCAAATTAAAGCGTATTTTACCATAATTAGGAGCAGTAACCTCATAGATTTGTTTCAGGGTATTTTGACCAATAATATGGTCATTGTATGTATAATTTAGTAATACTTTATCTGATTTATCAAGAACATTGCTGAGATAAATATTTAAAAATCTATTTTGAGAAGTATTCTGGTAAGGTCGTAATTCTTTTGTTTTAAAAATATATTGCGTTCCGTTCTTATCAATTATAGTGAAGTACATATTTTCGTATGACGAAATATTGTAAATTGGACCAGAACCTATATCATGCATAACTTTGACCTGTGCAAATTCATTTTGTTCAACAATTTGAACTTTCATTGCTCCGTTTTTCACATAAACAAAAAATTTCCCACTCAGTCCAAACAAGTTGTAAGAGTAAACATTAGGATTATTACTTATTCCATTTGCACCGATACGTAAGCCAGGTAAATTATCCTCATCGGTGGCATTCGCACGAGAAATAACAGGTAATATATTTAAACTAAAACCATTACCAAACATACTACCACTATAAATAGATCGTACGCTTTTTGAATGGTATGATAATTGAGCCTGTAGATTGACAATGCTACTGGATGTTTCTAAATTTAATATGGGTAAATTAAAGCTGTAATGTCCAGAACTCAAGGATATTGGAGAGTCTGTAAATATATTAGAATTGTAACTATCCTTTTGAGCAAATAATATGCTTTGATTACTTAAAAATATTAAAACAAAAAATATTAATAACTTCTTCATAACTATTTTTTAATGACTTTTACCGAAGTGTTCACAACCTCGGTTTTAATATTAACAACATAGGTTCCCGTGGCGTATCTGCTTAGATCTACAGCTACCATATCATACTTCAAGGCTTCGGTATGAAGCAGTCTTCCATTTAAATCAAAAACGTTTACTACCCCTTCTTTATACTCATGGTTTATGACAATCTGGGTGAAGCCCTCTGTAGGATTTGGAAAGGCTTCTATTTTAATTTCGGGTTCTTTTACCTCATTTTTAGGTCCAAGTTTTACCACCCAGTAATCGTCACGCCCCTGCACCGATGTTTTGTATTTGGTACTTTTTCCCGTGGAATTTCCGGCAAACACCAATCCACCGTCACGCGTAATAGCGGTTTTACGTAAAAGGTCGTCACCGCTGGTAGAAAGTTCTTTTTCCCATGCTATTTCTCCGTGATTGTCCACCTCAATTGCCACATAGCTTTTCTTTCCTGATTTTTCATCGGCTTTATAACCTGAAAGCAACAAGTTTTTGTTTGCAAGCACGGTAGTAGATGTTAAAAACTCGTTACCTTTTAAGTCATAACTAAATTGTGAAGTGGGAATGAAACGGTTGTCGGCGTTGATTACAAAAAAATCACTGCCTTTCTCCGCTTTAACTGTTAGGTTGCCTGTGCCACTTTCAGAATAAGTATTTCCTGTAATGGTGTAACCACTATTATCGACATTTACTAAAATTTCGTTCAGTTGGTCATCTGTTTCACTACCTAAAACATATTCATTTAATTTGTTTCCTTTATTGTCTAGTTCCAGAATCCATAAATCGTACCCACCGTAGCCGTCTTTAAATTTATTGCCTGAGGCTGGGGAGTTGGAAACACCACCTATAATGTAACCCTTTTTAGTTTCTACAATGGTTCTTGGTTCATCGTTATAAATTCCTCCAAAAGACTGTTCCCACTCTACTTTTCCAGTTTTGTCTGTTTTGATGATCCAGTAATCCAGTCCACCGAATTTTTCATTTTTTTTGTCTTCA
>JAHAYQ010000038.1 GCA_018384465.1 Myroides sp.
ATAAAAAACTAAATTATGGATACAACTAACCCAAAATCTTTACAAACAATTACTGTGAACGGCAAAAGTTACCAGTATTGTTCGTTGAAAAATTTAACCGAAGGATCGGTGACTCATCTGCCTTTTTCTATCCGAATTTTATTGGAAAATGTGCTTAGAAATTACGACGGATTCAGCATTACTGATGAACATATTAAAACATTAACCAATTGGTCGCCACAACCTGTAGATAAGGATATTCCTTTTAAACCTGCACGTATATTGATGCAAGATTTTACAGGCGTACCTGCAGTGGTAGATATGGCTTCGTTGCGTGGGGAATTCGTTCGACACGGAAAAGACGGACAAATGATCAATCCCGCAATACCAGTTGATTTAGTCATAGACCACTCGGTTCAAGTTGATAATTACGGAACAGATTATTCCTACGAAAAAAACGTACAATTAGAATACCAACGAAACAGCGAACGTTATAAACTGCTAAAATGGGCGCAACACGGGCTCAAAAATTTTACAGTGGTGCCTCCAGGAATGGGTATTTGTCACCAAGTTAATTTAGAGTATTTAGCACAGGGGATCATTAGCAGAGACGGTTGGCTTTTTCCTGACACCTTGGTAGGAACCGATTCGCATACGCCTATGGTTAACGGTATGGGGGTAGTAGGCTGGGGAGCCGGAGGTATAGAGGCCGAAGCAGCTATGCTAGGGCAACCTATCTTTTTTACTTGCCCAGAAGTGATCGGTTTAAAGCTTGTGGGTAAAATTCCAGAGTTCTGTACGGCTACCGATATGGTGTTGTCCATTACTAAAGTGTTGAGGGATAAAGGGGTAGTTGGTAAGTTCGTGGAGCTGTTCGGAGAAGGTTTAGACAACCTCACTGTAACCGATCGGGCAACCATCGCTAATATGTCACCAGAATTTGGCTGTACCATCACTTATTTCCCTATCGATGAACGTACGCTTGAGTATATGCGTGCAACCAATCGATCGGATGAACAAGTGGCGTTGGTTGAAACCTATGCTAAAGAAAACTTGCTGTGGCGAACAGGAAACGAAGAAATCACGTTTTCATCGGTGGTAGAATTTGATTTGTCTACCTTGCAACCTACTGTTTCGGGGCCTAAAAGACCACAAGATAAAATATTGGTTAAAGATTTAGCCAATCGCTTTGCCGATTTGTTGCAACAAGAACACGCTCGTACCTATAGTGTGCCAACCCAAAGAAAAGAGTCGGCTTGGTTGGCAGACGGAGGCTCTGGAACGGAGTTTACTTTCGGAAAGGTGCCAATGGATAAGGAATCTGCTTTAGAGGTTGTATCAGAAAGTATTCAGTCGGTACGAATCAAATATAAAAATCAAGAGTTTATTTTAAGTGACGGAAGCATCGTTATCGCTGCAATTACCAGTTGTACCAATACATCTAATCCTGCGGTAATGGTAGGTGCCGGACTGTTGGCAAGAAAAGCCGTGTCTAAAGGGCTTCGTACCAAATCGTGGGTTAAAACATCGTTGGCTCCCGGATCTAAAGTGGTTACACAATATTTAGATCGTTCAGGACTTTCTGCCGATTTAGAAGCACTGCGTTTTCATACCGTAGGTTACGGCTGTACATCTTGTATTGGTAATTCCGGACCACTTCCTCCACACATAGCAGAGGCAGTTGATAAAGGAGAATTGGTGGTGGCATCGGTTTTATCAGGAAACAGAAACTTTGAGGCAAGGGTACACCCACAGGTTAAAATGAACTTTTTAATGTCCCCTTTATTAGTGGTAGCCTATGCTTTGGCGGGAAGGGTGGATATTGATCTTATGAACGATCCGCTTTCTTACGATCCTAACGGACAACCAGTGTATTTAAAGGATATTTGGCCAAGCCGCGAAGAAATTCTGCAAACTATTAACGATTGTGTGAAGCAAGACGATTTTAAAGAGGTGTACGATGTTATTTTTGAAGGATCTGACGATTGGAAAGAATTGGATGTAAACCTAAATGAACGTTTTGAATGGACAGACGACTCTACATATATCAAAGAGGCACCTTTCTTTGAAAACCTTCAGGTAACACCTAATCCTGTTACAGATATCAACAAAGCACGTGTATTGCTTTATTTAGGCGACTCGGTAACTACCGATCACATATCTCCTGCAGGATCTTTCCGTGAAGATAGTGCTGCTGGTGCGTATTTGCTGAAACATGGCGTGCAGAGAGAAGATTTTAACTCCTACGGATCGCGTCGCGGAAACCACGAAGTGATGATGAGGGGAACCTTTGCTAATGTACGCATTAAAAATAAAATTGTTGAGAAAGAAGGCGGCTTCAGTATTCACTTCCCAACCAACGAGGTGGATACGGTTTACGATACCGCCATGAGATATAAAACTAACAACACACCACTTATAGTTTTAGCGGGTAAAGAATACGGTTCTGGATCGTCACGAGATTGGGCAGCAAAAGGCGCTTATCTGTTAGGGGTAAAAGCGGTAATTGCCGAAAGTTTTGAACGTATTCACCGCAGTAATTTGGTAGGTATGGGCGTTGCTCCGTTAGTTTTTGTAGATGGACAAAATGCAGCAAGCTTAGGTTTAGATGGATCTGAAACGTATAATATTACAGGTCTACAAGAACAATTAGTACCGCATAAGCTCTTGGATGTTACAGCTACACATCCTAACGGAAAAGTAACTGCCTTTAAAGTGCAAGCACGTATGGATTCGCCTATTGAAATTGAATACTACAAAAACGAGGGAATCTTGCAATATGTGTTGAGAGATTACCTCAAAAAAAATTAAATTTAATTAGCTAAGGTTGTTTAAAGAACAAGATGTTTTTTAAACAACTTTTTTATTTTTTAGACGAATAAGGGCGAGTGATTTTTTTAGACGAACTGTTTAAAGATATACTTGTCTCGCCTTTTTTGATTGTAGTGAAATATAGATGTTTTTGTTTTGTTCGAAGGATGTTTTGCAGTTCATGGCAGTGCTACGGAGTAATAAAAAGTCAAAAAGAGGTCAAAAAGAGCATTTTGTAACCAATTGAAAAAAGTCAAGATGAGTTCAATATACCAATTCAAGGAAAATATATATTTTTGTGCATTAAATAAAACACTGAAAAATAAAAGAATATGATAGACTTGATAGATAACTATGGATATAAAATAGGAAAAGCAAGTTACTTAACAGAAAATGATAGCTATATAACGCAGTATAGAAATGTGTATCAGATCATTTGGCTGAAAAAAGGAACTGTGCAAGTTTCTTTAGCAAATGCAACGTTAACAATTGAAGAAAATGACTGTGTTTTCTTTGGATTGAATGAAATGTTTAGACTAACTTCTGAAGTGCCTTATAAATTATTTTATATTCAGTTTACCCAAGAGTTTTATTGTAGAACCGAAAGTGATCGCATTTTCTTAGAAAGATGCTCTTTCTTTAATAGTAATGAAGGTTTTAATGTTTTATCGATAGAATATCAATATACTCCTTTTATTAATGCCTATGTAGCACATCTTAAACAGTTAAGAAGCAGCATTTCTGATGAAATGAATAGTATGTTAGCGCACAATACTGTGCAACGGATGTTGCTTTTTACTTTGTCTATGAATATAGAGAAATTCGAAGCGTATAACATTCAACGACTCCCCCCTCATCTTCAACAAAAAAATCAGTTGTTTAACGAGTTGCTAAAAAATAATATTAAAAGTGAACGCACTGTGCAGTTTTATGCAGATAATCTCAACATCCATGTAAATGTCCTTAAAAATATTTGTAAACAAGTTTACGGTATTACACCAAAAAAACTTATTGCCATAGTTTGTGTTAATGAAATTAAAGTGTTGTTGAAACATACTGCATTGAGTGTGAAAGAAATCGCTTATGAATTAAATTTTGATGACACCAGTAATTTTATTCGATATTTTAAAACCGTAGCAGGTATGTCGCCAGCACAATATCGTGAACAAGTAAACCAATTGGTATAGTTTT
>JAHAYQ010000263.1 GCA_018384465.1 Myroides sp.
CAATTATTGAAACCGATATTGCTATGACAAAAGATTTGGTTTTGGTGTTGATGCACGATGATAAATTAGACCGTACAACCACCGGAACTGGTTTTGTGAGCGATTATACTTATTCTGAATTGCAAGAGTTCTACTTGAAAGATTATCAAAAAACAAAAACATCGTATAAAATTCCAACTCTTGATGAAGCTTTGCAATGGGGAAAAGGAAAAGTAGTTTATACTTTAGACGTAAAACGTGGAGTGCCATATGAAAAAGTAATTGAAAGTATTCGAAAAAACAACGCAGAAGCATACAGTATCGTGATTACTTATAATGCCAATCAAGCGCGGGCTTTTCATAAACTGGCTCCAGATATATGGTTGTCGGTTTCTGCTAACGGAAAAGAAGATATTCAGCGTTTAAAAGAATATAAAGTGAATACCGATAAAGTGGTAGCTTTTGTGGGCACAGCCGAACCATCAACACAAACTATTGCGTATATGAAATCACAAAACATTCCAATGATTCTTGGCACGCTCGGTAACTTAGATAAAAGTGCTAAAGTTAACGGTGACCAATTATATTATTCGTTTTTTGAAAAAGGTATTCAAATTTTATCGGCAGACAGAAATAAAGAAGCATCGCAACAAGCTTTGAAATTTGCTAATGACAATCAAATACAATCAAAGTTTATTAACATACAATAATCAAAAAGACCTTTCAAAAATTAAATTTGAAAGGTCTTTTTAGTTTTACTTACATCACAATAAAATCATTGTTTTTTTTCTTTTTACCTGCAAATTTTTCTAATTTATAGGTCAGAGAAAACATAAAATATTGTTTTAGAATGGTGTTCTCCACATCGGATATACTGGTTGAGGACACACTTCTACTCACACTTTGATTTTGATCTAATAAATCATAAACTTTTACTTTAGCTAAAAAGCGTTCGTTGTAAAAGTTGTATCCCAAACTCATATTCCAAAGCAAATAATCTTTTCTAAAACCGCTGGTTAAATTAGAGTTGTATTCATAGGTTATATCGCTTCCAAAAACTACATTTTTAGGCCAATAAGCGGTAACCATTAAACCTGCTTGGTGTACAAAGTAATTGGTTTTATCTAAAAAGATATTTTCAAAATCGTTATGTGTAATTTGGTATTCATAAGTTGGTTTAATGATTAGTTTTTTATCAAAATCAAACGTTAAATCAGCGTTAGGTCCGTACCAATTTCTATTACTTGAATACAACACATTATTTTGCATTCCTTTGTTTAAATTGCCGTTATAACTTAGACCAGCACCTATAGTTAATTTGTTTTTATCACTTAACTGATAACTTTTGCTGTAATTCATTCCCATCCAATACGAATGTGTGTTTTCAACGTTGATATATGTAGAGTATCCTACGTAATTTTCATCAAATAAGGTAGAGGTTGCTGTTGAACGCGGATTAATTGATCCTCCACCGTAAAAATAGTAACCAGATCGCGTTTGCCAATCGTAATTACTATAATTTAGGTACAAAGTATGGCGTTGTGTAGTTTGTAAATCTTTGTTTCCTTGAGTGATGTACAATGGATTTGATAAATCTTCATATTCTAACATCTGAAAAAAGTAAGGACTTTCTTCTCTGTACGAATAATTTAAGCCAATACTGGTTGATTTTCCAAAGCGTAAACTCCCATAAAAACTCGCACTTGGAAGGATATCAAACCTATTATTTATATACTCTTGATTGTTGTAATTTGATGTAATATCGTAATTATTCATTGCTGTGCCTACACTAAACGAGGTGTAAAATTTTTCTCCACGAAGTGAGTAGTTCACATGTGGATTTACCGAAAAGCCATTGTAATTGTTGGTGTATGATAACAGATTATTATAGTTAGAATAATTGTTGTTGGTTGCGTTAAAATCAAAGGTGTTTCTTGATTGAAATTCATTTGTCCATCTGTTTGTTACACTCAAAGATAACGTTTGCTTGGTTGAAATAGGTTCTCTGTACATCAAAGTTAACGCATATTCATCGGTGTGATCCTTGTTGCTAATATGTTGATTTCTAATATCCTCAGGCACTTGTGTTTGGTAGAAATAAGTTGCCATGTCTTTACGATGCTCGTTAGCTGTTTTAGAATTTTTATTGTTGAAACTCACACTTACACTTCTTCCTTTTTTCTGAAACCGTTTTGAAATTAATAGCGCATTTTCAAAGAAATAGGTATCCTCGTTAGAACTGTTGTTATTTGTAGATTCATTAAGTAATTCGCCAAATTCATTTCGACTTTCTCTGTAGCTTTCAGAGTACGAATTGTTGATGCCTCTTTGTAAACGCGGAGCTATGGAAAGTGTTGTTAAAGAATCTATTTCCATTTCAATATCGTAATTAAAAGTATGTTTTCCCGATTTAGATCGCAAATCAGATTCTGATTCAGTGATGTATCTATTGTCAGGTAGAAGGTTTTCTATACGCGATCGGGTTTTGTTTTTACTTTCAACCTCGTGAAACAAGTAATTGCCACTTACTTTGTTCTTTTTACCCCAACTATCGTTGTAGTTAAAACCTAACATATCGGTTTGATAAATACCTTTTCCACCGCCAAATTCTAATCCATTTATGTTGATAGATCCATCGCTTGACCAACTGCTGTATCTATTTCTTCCGCCCGACATATTATCCATAATCTCATCGGTAGAAAATCCGGTAGAATTAATGTTGTTGGATGACCCCAATACACTAACTTTTAAATCGCCTTTAAAATAGTTGAATAACAAGGACGATTCGTATCGTTCGTTGGTACCGTAACCTGCTATGAATTGACCAAAAAGACCTTTGTTCTTATCTTCATCTATGGTTAAATTTATTGTTTGTGTTTCGCCTGAAGCTACAGCGCCACTTAATTTTTCTTCTTTGGTTTTGTAGTCGGTAATTTGTACTTTGTTAATGATTTCTGCCGGTAAATTTTCCATAATTACCTTGCCATCTTCACTAAAAAACGGTTTACCATTAACTAAAACATTGCTAACTTCTTTTCCGTTTACTTTAATTTTACCGTCATTATCAACTTCTACACCTGGTAATTGTTCTAATAATTCTTTAACGGTTGCATCTGGGCGTACTTTAAATGATGCTGCATTAAATTCTAAAGTGTCTTTTTTTACTCTAACTGGTGCTACATCAGCCGTAAAAACCAATTCGTCTAGCAAATCACTGCCAGCTTGCAGTTGAATATTACCAAGATCTAATGATTCTTTTAAAAGGTCAAGTTTTGTAGAATGATCATCAAATCCTAAATACGAAACGGTTAAAAAACTTGGTTCGGTGGTTTTCCTAATCGGAATGGTAAAATTACCACCAACATCGGTTATCGTGTAATCAATTAAGGTAGAATCTTTTTGAGATGATAAATAGACCGTAGCTGCTTCAACTGGTTTTCTATCTGGGTCTGTCACTTTTCCTTTTACCTCGATTTTTTGAGAAAATGCGAGAGTAGTGCAAAGCAATGCACAAATGTTTAAAAAGTTTTTCATAAATGTTGTTAAGAATGTTGTTAGTGTGTGTATAACGTAAAAGTGTTAAAAAAAATTATACAAAAAAAGTGCACTATATAAAAAAGCGCACTTTTAACATTTATTTAAGCTTTGATTATTTTGTAGGAAAATCGGGTCTGCGCATTTTAAACTGCGTTCCGTTTAACGATTCTAAGAACGCAACTAAGGCTTTTTTCTCTTCTTTAGTCAGGTTAAGAGGTTGTAAAAGTTCATCGGTTACGGGGTATAATGAATCTTGCTTTTTTTGTTCTGGCGTTGGGTCAATCATGTGCATGCCGCTGTTGTAAAGATTTACTACGCCTTCTAAATTATCAAACAAACCGTTATGCATCCATGGTCTGGTAAGTATTAAATCACGTAAGCTTGGTGTTTTAAACTTCCCTACATCTTCAGGAAGTTTAGTAATTTCATATCTGCCTAAATCTTCATAATCTCTTTTATAATAAGTTAAACCAATGTTGTGAAAAGATTCATCGGTTAAATGTTTTCCCGAATGGCAGTTCATGCACCGTGCTTTGGTACGGAAAACATGCATGCCAAAAATCTCTTGATTGGTTAGTGCATCGTGCTTGCCATCGATAAACTTATCAAAACGACTTGGTTGACTTTTAATAGTTTTTTGGAATGTTGCTAATGCTTTTGCGATTTTATTAAACGTAATCTCTTCAGATCCAAAGGCATTTTTAAACAATGGTTTGTAATCGTTTATTTTCGCTATTTTAAAAGCAACACTGTCAATATTCATAGCCATTTCGTGATGTGCACTGATGGGTTCTTTTAATTGATCTTCTAAAGAAGAAGCTCTACCATCCCAGAAAAAGGAAGTGCGATCTGCAATGTTAAACAAAGACATGGTATTGCGCGCACCCTGTAAATGATCGTTTCCTAAGCCCACACGTCGTCGGTCTGCCCAACCTAATTCGGGATCGTGACAAGTGCTGCAAGAAATTTGGTTTGATTTGGAAAGTTTTGGATCAAAAAACAACATTTTTCCCAGAATAACTTCGGGTAATTCGTGTGTTTTAAAATACGTAGAATCACGTGGAATGCTCTCAAATTCGTTCCAAGTTACCCCTTCATCAATAGTAGGTGCTGGCCATTGCTGTATAGGTTTTTTATACAATTGTACAATAGAATCGTACGTTGGATTATTTGCTGTGTAATTTTTTACAGCAGGAAAAAAGCCAAATAAAAGCAACGAAATAAGAGCTATAAAAGGTATTAAATATTTATTCATTTTTAAAAAGCCACACCTACAGTTAAAGCGGTTTGTGTGTTATTTTTGTTGTCTGAAAAATTATGTAAATTATATGCAAATATAGCATAAAGACTTGTTTTTGCATTCATCTTAACATCATATCTTATATCTGTTTCAACGGCAAGATAAGATGCAGAAAGCACTTGGTAATCACTCATTAACCAATTGGTAATAGCTGTTTTTGTAATGGCTTCGTAGTTTTTACTGTAATTTCCTAAACTTCTTTGGTAAACGTTTGTTTGTAAACTAAGAATGTTATTAGTGTTAAGTTGTTGTATGTAGGCAATTTGTGCCCCAATATATTGATAGTTAAACGTGTGGAAAGTTCCGTTGTCTAATCTTTTTTCTTCTATGTTTTTAGTACTGAAATAAGGGCTAATACTTAAATTAAATGTTGGCTTATTGTATTGAAAAAGTAGGTGGCTTGTAAACTGTGTGTTTTTAAATTGATAGTTGTCTTTTTCTAATAATTTTTGAATGATATCCGTATTGTTGGTGTAAAAAATTTCAGTTCCGGTTTTTTCAGCTGAATGATAATCAATTTTTGCACCTATTTTTACTTCATTGGATAAGTTAAATGTTTTTAAAGCGTTTAAAAAGTATTTACTTTGATTAATTTTATTGATTTCGTAGCTGCTGGAATTTGCCGATAAAAATGTTTCTTTACTGAGTTTTCCTTTTAAAACTCCGGCATTAAGAGCGAAAGAATTGTCTGTACTACCTAAGGATAATTGATAATAATGAGAAAAGTCGACATATACAGATTCATCACTTCGAGTACTGAAGTAAAAATTGTAATTTCCCAATCCATTCATTTGATAAAGAGCAGCTTTCTGGGTTTCGCTTGAAAAACTGATAGACGATGTTTGAATATATCTATTGATGCCTGCTGATAATCCCAATTTGTAATTTGAGCCTAATAGATAATTACCACCCAGTTTGAAGTGTAAGTCTGAAGTGACATTTTTAGGTCGTGGATCTTTGGTTTTGTAACTTAAAGCTGCATTGTAAGCAATGCTTGCACCCCAAGTGAATTTATTTAGTACTTTGTTGTAACCTCCTGTAAATTGGTAGGTTTGTACATTGGTTTTTCCACCAACCGAATCTGCCATTACCAAAGGACCAATGCGTTCTAAATCTAAAGTGTTGTTCCACTGTACTTCTTTTAACTGATTGTTGAGGTACGATGCCGAACCCCATATTGTTTGGTTGTTTTTTTGCTTTTTATAAGACGATGCATTAAAGGCTATATTTTGTGATGATTTGCCTTCTTGTAACAGATAGTTTTCTTTGTTTGTATGTTGATATTGCAATTGAATATCATTAAAAGAATAACTACTATAATTCGACATATTTGCTGGATTATAGTAGTAAGTTTCGTTAAAAGTTCTGACGGGATCTAACCGATTGTAAATGTTGTTGTAAAGCGATAAGGTATCTTGCGCTTTTACACAAAACGGCAACAATAATACGGATATAATTAGAGTGATAGAACTTTTCAACGTAAGGGGATATTAATGAACAATTCCGTTTTGAAAACTTGAAACCGATGATTTTACAAAATCTTCTGTAGAATTGTTGGTGTCTTTATAAATGTTTTTACCATTTTCCATGGTACCAATAATTTTTCTACGTACTGTTTTTCCATAACGTGACGGATCACTATCAATAGTTCCGCAAGCTGTCCAACCACTATCAATAGAAGAATGTAAAGGATTATGTTCCCAAACAGCTTCAATAGCACAGTTAACTCCGTCAAGAATCCAAGCATTTGGTATTTTATACACACTTTTTGAGGTAGTATTACCAGCTGAATTTGGATATTCGTAATCGTATTTATAATTTGTTAACCATGACTCTACTGTTTCACTTGCAGGAAAACGTGCAATAGCATAACTTTCAAATCCACGGTTGTGCAATATAAACATATTAAAGTTAGCTGCTGAATAAATTACAACAGCATCTGGAACTTGCGGGTTGTCAACCTGTCCAAGAGCTGGGCTATCAAGGTTTGGATATTCATAATCTGCATTAGATAAATCGTATCCAGGGGTGTTTGCGTTGTTATGGTTAAAAGCCATATCTGCAATTACAACAAAATCACCAGACGCGACATCTTTTCCTAAATTTGTAGGAATCATCATTACAGCGCTTACAGCAAAATCGGTTGATCTAATTTCAGGAGAAATATCATAATTTGATGCAGGATTAAAAGCCGATTTCATAATTAACAATCCACCTGTATTTAAAGTTTTATCTGTATTGTTCGTTAATTTAAAATATTTACCCGAGTTGTAGTTTTTACCTTCAAAAGTTTGTACGCCAGTAAAAAACACTTCTTCAATAATAAAATCTTCACTGAAACTTTTAATACCTAAGCTAATGTTTACATTTTGATTGTCTTGAGTTAAATCTAAGACAGCGTTACCAGCCGCTTCAATTTCTTCTCCGGTTGTAAGCTCAACAGTTCCGTTGGCTGTTATGGTATAGGAGCCTTTTTTAAGTTCAATTTCTGTATTTGCCGATGTAGCTACAACGGTAGTAGTTTCACCTGTATTTGTTTCCTTTAAATCAATAGTAACACTTTTAATAGCAGCAATATTTTCGCCCGATAAGTTTAGTGTTAATTTAGAAGGAGCTGTGCTGATGTTTTCAATATTGTCGTCACTGCTACATGAAACAGTAGTTGTAGCAAGTCCCATTACAGCTAATAAAGCTAAAAGATAAAATTTATTTTTCATTTGTAATATATTTAAAAATTAAAAGTTAATTCCATGCCAAAATAAGGTTCGTTCCATAAGTTTCGTTCTATACTACGTCCATTAAAAGTGTATGGTGCATAATAACTAACCAATCTATTAACAAATAACGATGCCTTTAAATCGCTGTATAAACGTTTGGTAGCTTTTAAATTGGCAACTACATCAAAGGTGTAATTAGTTGCTAAATTGTCGGTGGTAGATACGTTGCGAACCAACCATTGTTTGTATAAATCTGTTTTATCTGCCTCTGTAAATTCAAACATTGTTCCGTCTTTATCAAAATAGGCAAAAGGTTCAGCCACGCGGTTGCTTCTTTCTTTGTTTAAAAATAAGGTGCCTTGAAGCGATAAAGAAAGGTTCATGTCTAACTCTTTCAAATACGTGTCAATAATTGCGTTGTAATTTAAACCACTGTTTATATAACCTAAATCGTTATTGTAAATACCCACATACGGAAATGATATGCCACCAATAGATTGTGAAGGACGTTCGTAATGCGGTGTGCTATTTTCATACAATGTTTTAAACCATGCGCCGTTTACTGTAATACGCGTATTTATACCTTTAAAGCGAGGTGACTGATAACCAAATTCAATTCCTTTTTTAAGCGTTCTACTACCATTTTCTTGAAGACCATATATACTAACATTGTATTGTTCTTCGTAAGGTAAATCGTTTATGTTTGGTTTTTCTGTTAAGTTTTCTAAATCTAAGCCGGTGGCATCGTAACGGTTGTAATAAAAAGTATTAAATCTGTTTACCGATCTAAAACCAGATTTCATATCTTCATTAAAATAAGTAATAAAGAATTGGTGGTTGTCGTAAGAAAAATCTAAACGAATTTCTTTTTTAACATTCTTTGCGGCTACTAAATCGTAATTAGTTACATCTAAGGCGTAGGTCATAAAATTTACATACCTTAAATCAGGATTGCTGTGATGAAAGTTTAATTGCTGAAAATCAAAATATCTTAAATTTGGATACAGCATTGATAAAGTAGGTTGTTTGTATAATGAACCGTAACCCAACGTAACATCGGTTTTTAACTCTTTACCTGCTATGGTGACAAAAGGAGCGTTCCATTGTAAATTAATACGTGGTTCTACATAGATTTTATCGGCTAAGGCATATTGATCGGGCATTCCTAACATTTTAGAAATACGAGCGCCTGCATAGAAAATAAAACCATGTGTGTTAAAATCATACTGCATTTTATCGCCTACGAAAAAAGCTAAATTTTGATGTGCTGGTATATCTTTAAACGCTCTAGGCCGTAAACTCATTGTTCTATGAGGCGGTTTTAGTAAATCGTACATTTGCCCCTGACCATTGTTCTTTGAGTATTTAAAATCGATACCTGTTTCTAAATTGTGTGATATTTTTCCAGTAAAAAATGACGCATCGGTTATTAATTTGTACGACATATCTAACGGACGACCTTCGGTTTTTAAGTATGAAACATAAGTGAGTTCAGGAAAATATCCGTCGTTTACACCTGTTTCTGTAGCAATAGATACGGCGGTAGGGCCGCCAAGTTGGGTAAGTTTTGTTTGATTTAAATCTTCGTATCCTTGTCGTACAGAAGTGTTAAGTTGTAAACGGTTAAAGAACTCTGATTTTAACTTTATATCAAAATTATTTACCAATGAAAGATATTGTTTTTTGTTTTGATATCGGTCTACTTTAGCATAACCACTATCTGGATCAACTGTTTCATCGTCAATACTTAAATTATAATCCAAATTAGATTGCCATTTTAATTGATGATCACCTAGCATAAAACGAGCCGTAGAACGTACAGAACCCGAAAAACGTTGGTAGTTTTCATTGGTGTTTCTTGGATCAGATTTAGCATCTAAATAATCAATACTGGTGTTAATATCCCAATTATTAGCAATTTTAAATCCTTTTGCGAGATAATATAGTTTGCTGAAACCGTCAATTTTTAATCGACTTTGCCAGTTGGTTTCGCCTGATTTTCTATTAATTAATATTAAGCCCGATGTTAAATCACCATAAGATGCCGAAGGAATTCCGCGAATAATTTCTACGCTTTCAATATCATTAGTTGATATGGTACGCATATCGATACCCGTATTATTGGTTTGACGAGAAGTAACTGTATTTGTTGACGACACCATGTGATCGGCATATGCTGAAGTTTGCATGTCTGCTGCTGAATTCATCGGGTTACCATCCATTAAAAATTGCACACCCAATGAATTTGTGCGGTATTGCGTACTTGGCTGTTCAAATTCGCGTATGCTAATGACGTTATTAGACGTTAAATTAGGATCCTGTGCTTTTCCGCCGGGTAATAATTCCAAAAGATCTGTAAAACTTGATGGCTGCAAATGTGCCATTGCTTGCCGATCAATTTTTGATGAAGTAACCAACCCTTTACTTTCTTGTGCCGTAATTACAATTTCTTGTAGTTGATAATCTTGGGTCGTTAGCTGTATGTTTTTACGAGTATTTTGATGTAAACTAATAAATTGCGAAGAAGGATTAAAGTTGATATGCTGAATTTTTAATTCATAATCATCTTTTTGAACTTGTGTGGTTAAGGTACCATACGCATTTGTTTCATAAGTAAAAATAGTACCTTGCTTGTTTGTCAAAGTTATGTAAGCATCGCTTACAGGATTTTTTACGCTATCTGTAACAATTATTTGTAAAGAAATACTTTGCCCGTAGCTTGATAAAGCTACTGTAAATAAACAAATTATCAGTAAATTTTTTAACATATGTCCCATTACGGATACTCCTTTTCTTTGTGGGTGCAAAATTATCTAATACAATTAGTTTATCAAAACTTATTTAGACTTATTTTTAATTAGGATAATAAAAAAACAGGCAAAAATTGCCTGTTTAAACATATATGAAAACAAATTACAAATCTCTCATTCGCTCACGGGGAGGTCCCATACGTCCACCGCGGTTTTGATTAGAGTTTGCATTGCCAAATTTGTTGAATTTCCAAGTAAGTGAAAACATTACATAACGTTCTAAAACGGTGTTTTCTTGATCCACAATACTTGTTGGATTAATGGTACGTGAAGTGCCTATGTTTTGGTTTAAAATATCGTACACTTTTACTTTAGCAGTAAGGGCTTTGTTTAAAAAGGCGTATGAAACTGCAGTGTTCCACATAAAGAAATCTTTCTTAAAACCGTCGGCAATATTAGTGTTGTATGTGTAACCAAAATCATTACCCCAAGTTAAATTTTCAGGCCAATAAGTGGTGGTTTGTAACATAACATTATGCGTCATATAGTTGGTTTTTTCTAAACGATAATTTTCGTATTTAGTGTTGTTTATACCCAAATTATATGATGGTGCTATGGTTAATAAATCACCGTAATCCCAGGAAATATATGCATTAGGACGAATTTCAACAGAGTTGGCATTATATAATACTCCGTTTGCATATCCTTTATCAGCATTGTAACTTACTCTGGTTCCTATACCGTAACGAATGGTGTGTTCGTTGAATTTATACGATTTGTTCCAGTTTCCAAATAAACTTAAGCTGTAAACGCCAGAAATGTTTTCATAAGTGGTTGTACGTTTTCTGTTTTCATCAAAAATAGTTGATGAGGTGATTTGAGAATCGTAAAAATTGGCATTTGCAAAAACCATCCATCCCGAACGCATCTGAAAATTGTAATTGCGGAATCCGGCGCGTAAAGAATGGTATTTAGCTTGATCTAATTCGGCATTACCAACATAGGTTTGCAACGGATTATTTAAGCGCTCATAAGGTAAAATTTGCATAGCACTTGGGTTGCTTACATTGTAATTGTAGCTGAAATTTACATTTTTACTTCGATCTAAATTATATCGAATGCTTGCACGGATATAAGGAGATAAATATTTTTTATCTACCATATATTCATTATTCATATAAATTGCTGATGCGTTGAAATTAGCAATATTTAAACCAGAATTTAAAGACCAATTTAATTCTTCGCCTTCGTAATTAATGCCTACATAGGGTGTGTTTGTTACAATGTTTGTGTGCGTACGGTTTGATAACCTATCGTTAAAATCAATAAAACCTTCTGCCGCATCATTAAAATTATACGTGTTTAATAAATCGGTTTGATTGTCGTAATCAATCGTATAACCAAGGTCTAAAAAGGTATTTGTAGCAAGTGGTTGTGTATATTCTGCAGTTGCCGAATACTTGTCTGATGTACTTGCAGAACGCTCTTCCTGATTACGAATATCGTCTTCTTCTGTACCTTGGTAAAACAAGGTGGTTGAATTGGTTAATCCTAAGCCTGATGTTTTAGAGTTGTTGTTACTTAACTGCAAGCTGAAGTTTTTACCCTGTTCGTTTAATTTTTTATTTAATTGGATAGAATTTCGAAACGTAAAACTCTCGGTAGATGAAAACGAATTTTCGTCACTTTCATTAAATAAATTTCCATCAGCGTCCATTGATTGAGAGGTGCTTGATGATGTGAAATCGTTCGTGTTTGCTGAAATTTGTGGGTTTACAAATAGGCGAGTGCTAGGGTTTAATTTGTATTCTAAGCGCACATCAGCATTGTGATTGGTATTGTTATTTACCCTTTCAGATTGTGATTCGGTTATAAAATCACCATCGGGTAATAAGTTTACAACTCTTGAACGATTGTTGTTTTTATTTTCGGTATCATTTACATAATAGCTTGCATTAACATCTAAATCTTTAAAAAACTTGTCTGAATAGTTGATACCGCCCATGTGTGTTCGTGTAATTCCGGTATTGCTTCTAAATCCTCCAGGTCCGCCTGAACGTCCGCCAAAAGTAAGTAATTGACTACGGCCTCCGCCCATATTGTCGAAAATTTCGTCCATCGAAAAACTTGTTGCATTAATGTTGTTAGACATTGCTAAAAGAGATATTTTTCGATCACCTTTAAAATAATTAAACAACCCGCTTGATTCGTAACGGTTAGCATCATCAATAATACTGCCAATACCAGCCATTAGTTTACCCATTAAACCTTTGTTGTTTTCTTCATCAATAGTTAAATTGATACTGGCATTATCGCTTTTAGCACGTCTGCCAGAAAATTCTTCGGCTTTGGTTTTATAGTCTGTAACTTGTATTTTTTTAATTAGATCGGCAGGTAAATTTTGTAATGCCACCGATCCGTCACTACTGAAAAATGGTTTGCCGTTTACCAAAATTTGTGACACTTCTTTACCATTTACCGTGATTTTTTTATCTGCATCAATTTCAACACCTGGAAGTTCTTTTAACAAAGCTTCTACATTGGCGTCAGGGCGTACTTTAAACGATCGTGCGTTAAATTCAATAGTGTCGTTTTTAACGCGGATAGGCGTATCGGTAACGATGACAATTTCAGATAGTAAATCCGAATCTGATTCCATCTCAATAATTCCTAAATCTTTATTTTCGGTTAAACTTTCAAACTTCTCTACCTTATCTTGAAAGCCCAATAATGAAAAGGTTAAAAAAGAGGGTTCTTGTACCGCACGAATATCCATTGTAAACGCACCAACTGCATCGGTGGTAGCATATTGAATAAGCGTAGAATCTTTTACAGTGGATAAATAAACGGTTAAATCGGTAATTGGTGCTTTTAAATCATCAATTACTTTTCCTTTAATTTGGATGTTTTGAGCAATAGTGCCCACTGACCAAAAAAGGATAAAAAACGGAAGTATGGATAATATTTTTTTCATAATACAAAAATAAGAAAGCGATTCTTCACAAAAAATTGAAAAATCGCTTTTTATTATGGGTTTACCGATATTTTATTACTTCTGTCTGAAATAAATATCAATAGGTACTCCTTCAAAGTTATATATTTCACGGAGTTTATTTTCTACATAACGTTTGTATGGATCTTTGATATACTGTGGCAAATTGGCAAAAAACACAAACTGCGGAATAGCTGTTGGTAATTGCATACAATATTTAATTTTTATGTATTTACCTTTAGTTGCTGGTGGCGGGTTGTGTTCAATAATAGGCAACATGGTTTCGTTAAATTTTGATGTTGCAATGCGTTGTTTACGGTTTTCAAAAACTTGTACAGCGGCTTCTAATGCTTTTAGTAAGCGTTGTTTATTTAGTGCTGATACAAATAAAATGGGCACATCGGTAAACGGAGCAATTTGCTCGCGTACTTTTTTCTCGTAATCGCGTGCTGTCATGGTGTCTTTTTCAACCAAATCCCATTTGTTGATTAAGATAACCACACCTTTACGGTTTTTTTCTGCCAACCAAAAAATATTTTGATCTTGACCTTCAAAACCTCGGGTTGCATCAACCACTAAAATACAAACATCGGCATGTTCAATAGCACGTACCGAACGCATAACCGAATAAAATTCTAGGTCTTCTTTAACCTTTGCTTTTCTGCGGATACCTGCCGTATCAACTAAATTAAATTCAAATCCAAAACGGTTGTATTTTGTATCAATGGCATCGCGTGTTGTTCCTGCAATATCGGTAACCACAAAACGATCTTCACCAATTAAGGCATTAATGAAACTCGATTTTCCAGCATTTGGTCTACCAACTACCGCGAAACGAGGTAATTCATCGTCGGTTTCTTCCACTTCTGGTAATTCAGGTAAAATTTCAACAATTTTATCTAATACTTCACCGGTTCCCGAACCACTCATACCCGACATGGTAACGTATTCGCCTAAACCTAAATTGTAAAATTCAAAAGCATCTTGTTCGCGTTTGGCGTTATCTACTTTATTTACAACCAATAAAACGGGTTTGGTTATTTTGCGAAGTAGTTTTGCCACTTCGTCATCCATTGGTGTAATTCCTTCTTCTACATCAACCAAAAATACAATAGCATCGGCTTCGTCTATGGCTAATTCTACTTGCTTACGTATTTCGGCCTCAAAAATATCATCTGAACCTTTAATATATCCACCGGTATCAATAACCGAAAATTCTTTTCCGTTCCATTCACTTTTTCCATAATTACGATCTCTGGTAACACCACTTACCGAATCTACTATGGCTTCGCGTCTTTGTATAAGACGGTTAAAAAAGGTAGACTTTCCTACATTAGGTCTACCTACAATTGCTACAATGTTGCTCATATTACTTCACTTTTAAAAAGTGTGATTTTATTTTTGTTGATACCCGAAACGACGTAACTGAAACTGATTATTTCGCCAGTCTTTATTTACTTTTACAAACAATTCTATGTGTACCTGCTTGTCAAAAAACTTTTCCATTTCGGCACGGGCTTCCATTCCTACTTTTTTCAAAGCGGCGCCTTTATGACCAATAATGATTCCTTTTTGACTGTCGCGCTCAACCATTATTACGGCTTTAATGTGAATAATCTTTTCTTCTTCTTTAAATTCTTCTGTTTCGATTTCAACCGAATACGGAATTTCTTTTTGATAGTTTAAAAGAATTTTTTCACGTATAATTTCATTAACAAAGAAACGTTCGGGTTTGTCAGTCAATGCGTCTTTTGGATAATAAGGTGGCGATTCTGGTAATAACTCTAAAATGCGGTTAAAAACGGTATCTACGTTAAAATTGTTTAAAGCTGATAAAGGATAAATTTCAGCATTTGGCACTTTTTCTTTCCATAATTGCACCTGTTCTTCTAATTGTTCTTGGTTCGATTTGTCGATTTTGTTCAACAACAATAAAACCGGAACCTTTGCATGAGTGATTTTTTTAAAGAAAGCTTCGTCTTTCAATTCGCGCTCGCCAATTTCCACCATATACAATAATATGTCTGCATCTTCAAACGCCGATTTTACAAAATCCATCATCGAAGTTTGTAACTCGTAAGCAGGTTTGATGATTCCTGGTGTATCAGAAAAAACCATTTGAAAGTCGTCGCCGTTTACAATTCCGAAAATACGGTGGCGGGTTGTTTGTGCTTTAGAAGTAATGATTGATAAACGCTCACCAATAAAAGCATTCATTAATGTTGATTTTCCTACATTTGGATTTCCGATGATATTTATAAAACCAGCTTTGTGCGACATAATTTCTGTAATAATTTGCAAAGTTACAGAATAATCATTAAACACACTAATTTAATAATTTTATCAAAAAAGTTTTGGTATTCCAAAAAGTCGCCTTACATTTGCACCACAATATCGCGGGATAGAGCAGTAGGCAGCTCGTTGGGCTCATAACCCAAAGGTCACAGGTTCGAGTCCTGTTCCCGCTACTAAGACTCAAAGTCCTTTTAAAGAATGTTTAGAATTTCATTTTTTAATCGTAGTAAAATTCGATAAAACGCACAGCGCGGGATAGAGCAGTAGGCAGCTCGTTGGGCTCATAACCCAAAGGTCACAGGTTCGAGTCCTGTTCCCGCTACTAGAAAGCTTCAGAGAAATCTGAGGCTTTTTTGATTTTGATATAGATGGAAGAGTTTGTTGTTTATATTTTGTT
>JAHAYQ010000271.1 GCA_018384465.1 Myroides sp.
GTAAATAAAGCATTAGGTCCTGAAATGAAATCAACAGGCGAAAGCATTTTGTTTATTGACAGTTTAAAAGACGATGCTTTCTACGATTTATACACTCGCAGAAAAATGTATTTAAGTAAATAAGAGATATACATAACAAAAAAATCCCGCTGTTATAACAGCGGGATTTTGTTTTACCTTCCTAATTCAAGGAACAACATAGTTTCTTTAAAAAATAAATGATTGTTAAAAAACAATCATTACCTTACTTTCTATGTGCTTACACCAATGAAAAAATAATGTACATTAACAGTACGTAGGTGAACAAACAGATAGCGCCTTTTAAAACTGATTTCATTTCGATAGTTTCCATATTGCTTTTTTATTACAATACAAAACTACCGCGGTTGGTTTAATTGAATATTTTTAAAACTTTACCTAATTATTATGTTTAAAAAAATGCTTATTATCCTAACGGATTGTAAGATTCAGGTTCCCATTCTTCAGCTGTTAAACGGATAAACGAATAATGAACAGCATCTTTAGAATCGAATTCACCGTTTTTATTAATATCTTCTATGTAACGGTAATACAATTTTTCATCAATAACCTGCCAATCCAACAATTCGTGAAAATCGGGTGTTAATTTTGTAAATTTAGTGCCGTTAATGTTTGATAAATAAAGTGTTTTAATATCGTTCTCATCATATTTACCATCTTTATTCGTATCTACATCAACCAATGTATAAACCAATAAGTGAGTATTTGTTTTCAACGCCAATTCATCTAAATAATTAACCGATGAAATTTGCATTTTATTACTTGTTAGCGGTCTTAAAGCAATTGAATCTTTATGCTGAAACATAATATTTGTAATTAAACCTGTAATTTCTGGGGTAGCATAGTTCGAAATTTTATAACTTACATGGTTATTAAGTTTAGAACTTCCCGATCGAGAAGAACCTGAACTATACACACGAACGTTACCAACAGGATGCAGCAAATAATTTGTTCCGTTGAATTTAATAGGTAAATCGGCTATATTAATTTCGGTTGAGTCAATTTTTTGATAGCTCACTTCAGCCGTTTTCTTTTCGGTTTCGTAGATAACCTTAGGTTTTTCGGCCTCATTAGCACAAGAAGCAAAAATAAATAAACTTACCGATAAAAAGGGAATGTATAATTTCATAGCTTTATAATCTTCATTCAAATATAAAGATTTTTCAGGTTTACCAACGCATATTTAATTTTAAATTAAAGGTTCGCATCGTCATTCTGTTTGGTATGGCATACATAACTTTAGAATATACATCGCGTACCCAAGTGTTGGTAATGGCATTTTCATTGTTAAACAAGTTGTAAATTTCAAAGCCTACTGACACTTCTTCAAAAGGTTTTAACCACTTTTTATCAGATTGAAATACTTGATCTTTAAAAATATAAGAAAATCCTGCATCTGTTCTCATGTAATTTTTCAAACGTTGCTGATAATCATACGGATCAACGTACGAAGGCGATCCACCGGGTAACCCGGTATTATACACCTGATTAAGATACAATTTTAAATTAGGAATGGCAGGCATATAATCTTGGAACATCAACCCTAATTTTAATCGCTGATCGGTAGGGCGCGCAATATATCCTCTATCGTTATAATTTTCTTCGGTTTTTAAATATCCTACTGAAAACCATGACTCTATACCCGGCACAATTTCACCGTTAATTCGTACATCGGCTCCGTACACATAAGCAGTGGCATTATTATCTGCCCGATATCTTATGCGCACATTTTCTAAAGTGTAGGTATTTACGTTCGATAAATTTTTATAATATAGTTCTGTAAACAACTTAAAAGGAGTTTCTTTTATTTTGAAACTGTAATCGTTAGATAACACTATGTGAATAGCTTGCTGTGCTTTTACATCTGGATTTATAGATCCATCCATACCTCTTAATTCGCGATAACTTGGTGGTTGATGGTACCATCCGCCCGATAAACGAAAGACCATATCAGCATCCCAATCGGGTTTTATAGCAAATTGCGCCCGTGGACTTACCGTAAATTGTCCGCTACCTTTATCGTATCCTTCGGCATCAACATTCCAATAGTGAGAACGTACACCAATATTTACAAAAGTTTCGTGAGTGCCAATGGCGCCTCTTTTATTCCATTGTGCATAACCATTTAATCTGTTAATTTTTACAAAATTAGTGGCGCGAACGTTTTGATAAGGCGATAATTCGCCTTGATAAGGCTCGTAAGGTTGATTGTTTGGTGTAGAAAAATAAGGATGCGCCAAAGAAAACCCTGCAGAATCAACCACTTCCCATTCTACCAAACGATCACGCACATCCTCACTAATATAGCGTACGCCCCACTCTATTTCACTTTCATTGCGTTTATGCTGTCCTTTTACTTCTGCATTCACAATAACGGCATCGTAATTATTTCTACCGTGATTTAGTTGTGAACCCAATCCTACGGTGTACTCAACTTCACCAGCATTTCCTCCAAGATCGGTGCTTACGTTTCCTAAATTATATTGCCCCCATATATCGTAATATTCTTGTTCTTTTGTGTGATAAGCAGAGGCAATGATTTTATAGATATTTTGTTGATTAGGTTTAAAAGTTCCTTTAAATGCTCCGAAATATGTTTGATATTGATCGATTTCTGTGCCTTGATAATAAACCGACATTTCTTTAGCATCGCCAATAGTTCCGAATTTTGTTCGTTTGATTTGTGGGGTATATTCGTATACATTTTTAGATGCGTTTAAAAGCAAACTCCACTCCCACTTTGCCGATGGTTGATAAGTAATCAACGATTGAGCATCTAAATAGCGTGGTTTATAATCTACATCAACATCTTGCGATTTTACCAATAAGGCATTATTTCTGTATCGAACTCCTGTTATCGCTGTCCATTTTTGATCTTTAGATGCTAAATCAACCGTTAAACCACCACCTAAAATACTGGCATCTAACTGTCCGCCAAATTTTTCTGGTTTGCGATAGGTGATGTCTAAAACAGACGACATTTTATCGCCATATTTTGATTGATA
>JAHAYQ010000280.1 GCA_018384465.1 Myroides sp.
ATTTCTGTGGGACCGTCATCAAACGTTAAAGCAACTACATTTCGATTGATCTTTTTGTTTGATGAATGTGCTTTTATAAAGTAATTTAATCTAATATCGAACGATCCCCAAGTTGTGATTCCCAGCCAAGCAATTATCGCAATAAAAATTAAAAACAAGGGCAGTTTACCCGAAAAATAAGCATACCACAAGAATATTAAAAGGGCAATAAAAAACCATTTTATGTAATTGTGCCTTAGCATTTTGAAAGTAGAACAAAACTAAAATCGGTATTATTGAATTGATTGATCATCAACACTTTTTCAATTTTAGTTGGTTCGATGTTATTATATTGAACAGACTTTGGAAGCGCTTGTTTTTGAATGATTTCTGCTGCAACCTTTAAGCCGAAAGCCGATGCAGTATCGTAACTCCCTGAAATATGCTGGTAATAACCCTGTGGAATTTCATTGAAAACAGTATTTATTCTGTTGTAAAATTCTTGCTGATGAGCATCTGCATTTACACCAAAAAACACTACATCTAAATCAGTAACAGAAAGATTATTTTTGTTCAAAAAAGTATTTATTTCGGTAGTTTCATCGTCTTTAAAAGCATTAAAAAGCATCACATCCAAAACCTCAGCATAACTATTGTTAGTTTTATTATTTGATAAAGCAAAAAAAGTAGCTCCTTCTGCCAATGCAATTCCCTTTGTTTGTGGGTTTTTAAAATTTACTTCTTCCCCACTTTGCTTCACTTTTCCGATCATTTCGTACATAGAAAAAGTGTACGGTGCAATTTCATCAACGCCACCAATCAGTATATTTTCCTTGTTAAAATGTTTTAACTGCATAAAAGCATCAAATAAGGCACTTTCAAACGAATTTGCTCCGTTAACGTACGTAAAATTGTAGGCTTTACATTGCAAATGCAAGGCAATTTGTGCCGCAACAGTGTTGTGAGTCGACTGTATAAAAGCGGTTGGAGTTAAAAACTGCTCATCGTTTTCTATAATGGCATCCAGAAACTTTTCAGAATCTTCGATACATCCCAAACCAGTTCCAACAATCACAGCTTGCGGATCAACCATTTTTGCATTAAACAAGGCGTTATTCGCAGCGTAAATTCCCATTTTTACACCTTTAGCCATTCGTCGGCTCATTGCTGGTGCAATTAAATCTTTGTATGATGGTTGTTGCGCTTTGTTTAATATCTGAATTCCAGCAGCTTCTGATTTGAACAAATCAAAATCAACCGATTGAATACTTACGTTACCGATACCGTTTATATAGCAGTTTTTCATGATTTCGAAAAGATTAAAGTAGAGCAATTTCCGCCAAATCCGAAAGAATTTGAAAGCACATGATTAATTTCTGTTTGAACAACTTCGGTTTCTGGAACAATATTTAATTCTTCCATAGGCGTTTTAAAATTCAGGTTAGGGAAGATGGTGTTGTTTTGCAACGCCAGTACGCTGTAAACTGCTTCAATTGCAGCAGCAGCAGCTAATGTATGACCTGTAAATGCTTTGGTTGAACTAAATTTCGGTACTTTGTTGAAAATTCTGCTCATTGCGCGACCTTCAGATAAATCGTTGTTAGGTGTTGCCGTTCCGTGTAGGTTGATGTAGTCGATTTGATCGGGTAGGATAGAAGCCTTCTCAAAAGCTTGTTTCATTGCCAAATACGCACCTTCACCGTTTTCTGACGAAGCTGTTTGATGAAATGCATCGTTTGCATTGCCATAACCTGCCACGTAAGCCAAAACCTTTTTATTGCTTTTCTTGATAACCTCATTAGATTCTAAAACCAAATAAGCCGCAGCTTCGCCCAAATTCAAACCTTTACGGTCATTGTCAAAAGGCGTATTGTAAGTATCAGACAAAATCATCAACGTTTTAAAACCGTTTATGGTAAACTTGCTCAACGCATCGGTTCCACCCACAATTACTCGGTCTAAATATCCGTTTTCAATCATACTTGCACCTAACATAATGGCATTTGCAGCAGATGAACATGCGGTTGAAATTGTAGTTACAAATCCTTTTAAATTTAAATAATTGGCAATTTTGTTTGATGAATCGCCGGCATCGTGACTTTGAATATACTTTTGATATTCCGGATGTTCCTCGTACTTTTTGTAATGCTTTTCGGTAAAATCCATTCCGGCAACACTAGTAGATGAAATCAAACCTGTTCGAACTTCATTAATATCATCAATACCAGCACTTTCAACTGCTTTTTTGGCAGCATACGCACCCAACAAACCGGTTCTAGTAAAGGTGTTTTCTTCAGGTAAATTCAACAGTTGTTGCAATTCTTGGTTGGTAATTTTAATTTCGCCGACCTTAATTTCTAAAGCATGACGAGTTTGGAAGTTTTCCAAATCTGAAATACCACTTTTTTTAGAAATTAATGATTGGAAATTCTCTTCCACCGATAAACCGATGGAAGATATAATGCCCATTCCTGTAATTGCAACTTTTTTCTGCATTATTTTGTACGGTTTGCAGCTACGTATTGAGCCATTGTTTCAACTGATTGAAAAATTTCTTTTCCTAATTTTGGATCGGCTAATTTTATACCGTATTCTTTGTCTAAAAGCACAATTAATTCTAAAGCGTCAATAGAATCTAACCCTAAACCGTCGCCAAAAAGCGGATCGTTGTCTTGAATATCTTCTGTAGAAATGTCTTCTAAATTTAATGCGTTAACAATGCGTTCTTTTAATTCTTGTTTTAATGCGTCCATTTTATTTTATTATATCGTTAATATGTTCTTTTGAATGTTCTAAAATACCTATTTTTTCAACCAGATAAAAATCGGCTTTGTAATTTCCTTCTAAAAAGTGAATCCAACCACACAAAACCTTTTGTGCTTTATTGGTTTTCAACAGATATTCGGCGTATTTGTGTAGGTATTCGGTTTGATACTTTTCTGCTACAAAAAACGCACTTTCGCTTTTTAACTGATGACGAATACTTACTTCGCCAATGGTAATATTGGGTAGCGTGTACACAAAAACCGCGGGACTTGGGTAATAATCTTCCAGATTTTGAATGCTTTGCTGATGTTTTAAATCGGTATCTAAACTTGCTTCGTTATTACTAAAAAGCAAAGCGATGTCTTTCTCTGTTTCGTTCTGCAAAAGTAACTCTGATGCAATAAAAGCCAGTTTGCACAAATCGTCCATTTTATAAAATTTCGGATACGATATGTTCAAACTTTTATACACGTTTTTCATAAACGCAGCAAAAGTATCTTCCTGATTATGAAAGATCTGCTTGCCATTTTCACAGACAACATGTTGACTGATATTTATGAATTTACTAATTGCGTACATGATCTTCTTTTTTAATCAGAATCATTGCAGAATTGCTTCCGCCAAAACCCGATGCGGTTTTTAAAGCCGTTTTAAGCGCTTTTGATTCTTTTTTGGTAATGATGTTTATTTGTTGTGTTGTTCCTTGCTGTTGGTAGCCAAAAGAAGGAATTAACACGTTGTTTTTTAAACTTTCTATTGTGATAACGGTTTCCAACAAACCCGATGCACCTAATGTATGCCCAAAATATCCTTTTAAACTGTTTGTTGGAACATTCTGTAAATTTAATCGGTTGAAAGCAATAGCTTCCATTTCGTCGTTAAATAGGGTAGCGGTGCCGTGTGCTGAAATATAATCTATTTGGTTTGATGCAATTTGGGCTTCGTTTAGTGCTTTTTCAATACTTAAAAACAAACCTTCACCTGTGCGCGATGGTCCTGAAATATGATTGGCATCGTTAATATTGGCATCGCCCAAAATTTGTACAGATTCCGTTCGATCTTCGTTCGATACAAAAACAGCAACAGCTGCTTCGCCCAGATTTACTCCGGTTCTATCAGCATCATACGGTTTGCAAGGTTCATTGCTCATTGCCTGAAACGATTGAAAACCCGAAACTACAAAAGGCGATAATTCATCAACAGCCACAACATACGTATTGGTAAATTGTTCCATTTCAATGAATCTTTTGGCGATAGATAATGCTAAAACACCCGATGTACAAGCGTTTGAAACGACAATTGGTTCCTTTTTAAAACCAAAATAACTGTTTATATTTAGCGCCAGTTGATCAATAAAAGCGGCGTTTAAATCATTATTTGCTAATGCGGCGATGTTTCCTTTTGTTGTTGAAAGAATTAAAACCGAATCATTTTTCAACGAATTTTTTTCAACAATAGGGGAAAGGGCAGCGATCAATAATTTTTCAATTCGAGATCCTTTAAAATCAGCATTTATCGATTGAAAATGGTTGTTGAACAAATCCTCATTGATTTTTCCTGCATAAACAGATCCAATCTTATCATTGATAAAAACCATTTCAATAGCCGATTTTCCCGAAAGAATCTTTTGGAAATTGTCAGTGGTTGAAAAACCCAACGGACTAATGATATTGGTATCGTGAATAAAAACTGCCATTACAACAAACCTACTTTTTGTTTCCACAGTTCAAAAAACTCTGGAACGGTGATGATTAAATTCCCATCGAAATCTGTAAAAACCTGCGTGGTTTCCCCTATACAAACTAATTCGTGCTGTGCGTTATAAATTTCGAACTTAAAAATCATTTTTGCAGCAGGCGAATCTATAAAAGTGGTTACAATATAAGCGTCATCGGCATATCGCAACGGTTTTTTATGTTCTGTTTGTGTTTTAACGATTGGTGTTGCAAAACCGTGATCTTGCACATGCTTGTAAGAAATTCCGTAATGGCGACCAAAAGCCTCGCGACCATCTTCGAAATAATCGATATAGTTGCCGTGCCAAACAATGCCCAATGCATCGGTCTGGTTAAACTTTACCTTAAAATGTTCGGTATGCTGTAAGGTTTTGCCTTGGTTAAACGGTTCTTTTCTTTTTATCATATAGCAATGCACAAGTTGTAAAAACAACAAAAAACAAAGTTAGTAATATCATTTCAGGAATAATATCAATTAGCGAACCATTTCGCAATATAATATCATAATAGCCGTTTAATGCCCAGTTCATAGGAGATGCTTTTGATGCAACCTGCATGACTTGCGACATGGCGAAAACGGGAATCCAAACACCGCCGACAGCTGCCAGAATAATTACGAATGTTGCGCCGAAAGGTGCCGATTGTTCTTGCGTTTTACTTACAATTCCTAACAAAATTGCCATACCTATTGCCGCTAAACCTGCGGTTAACGTTAATGCAGACATTAAAGCTATTTTCTTAAATGAAAGATTTAGCTCGGGCAAATTCATATATGGAAATACAACTTTTGCAATAATTAAAATGGTGTAAAACTGCAACAGACAAATAACCAGATACGTAATTATTTTACCTAAATATAATATATTGTTTGATGTTGGACTGCTGATTAAACGCAGATACGTTCCCTGATTTTTTTCTTTTACAATATTGATTGACAACGGAACCATGATAAAGAATATAGCAAAAAGTGTCCAAGCCGGTACGTTGTGTTGAACCGAATTTGGTACAATATCTGCATTTTTTTCCTGCGGAACAATTTCTTTAAAGCTGATAAACGTATCGTTGAACGATGTGCTGCTGCTACCGCCTAATTGTGTTTCGAAGGTTTTATAAATAGCATCAGATTCCAATTGAGCCACCATTTTATCGATATTGCTTTTGATTCCGTTTTTAAAAGCTGCTTGTGTAGCCGGATCAAAATACAGACGGATTTCTTTTTTTTCTACTTCAACAGGATCGTACGTAGAAGTACTCATGCCCATTTCATCTAAAATTCCGTCTACATTTTGTCGAACCTTTATGTTTAAATCGCTTGTTAGGTTTTTAGGAATTACAATTGCCATTTGGTACTTTCCTTTAAAAACCAATTCTTTTGCGGTTACTTCCGTTATCGCTTTATTATTTTCAGTTGTTATCAATGAAAAACTTTGCGAAGCTTCCAGTTCTTTTTTAACGTGAAGGGAAATACTGTCTTGATCGTGATCGATCCAAAGAACAGGAATTTTTGATGCGCTAAAGCTTTGGTAGGTACTGTCTTGAATAGATGTAACCACCACCACCAAAATTACCGGCATGATGAATAACGTGATTAATCCGCCAATATCACGAAATAACAACTTAAATTCTTTTACAACACACTGCCACAATTTAAACCACATTGCGCAATTTTTTACCGGTTAATGTATCCATTAAATTATGGTTCATCTTTTTCATTAAAACTTGAAATAATGCGTAAAAATACCAAAATCCATTGGTAAATGACCAAAGGATTTTAATTTTAAAATATTTGATTAAAATACTTAAGACTGTTTCTAGGTTAAGATTAACACACGGTTAACAATGCACAAGAATAAGCAAATCTGCCACTTTCTGGCACACAAAGTAATACTTTTTCGCCTTTTTTAAGTTTACCAGAATTCATCAATTCTTCGGTTACAATAAAGATTGATCCTGCGCCGATATTTCCAACTTCTGATAAGTTATAATACCATTTTTCTACAGGAAAATCTAAACCAACATTTGCAAATTCTTCTCTCAACCCATCTTTAAAGTAGTTGGAAGAAATGTGTGCTAAAACATAATCCATATCTTCTGGTTGAATTTGGTGCTTATCAAACGAAGCTCTTAAAGCCTCGGCACCTTTTTTCAAAATAAATTCATCCAACAAACGGGTATCTTGCTTTAATGCGAATAAAGATTGTTTCAACCATTCATCTGAAGGATAATCTGCCCAAGATTTCAGGCTTCCATCTTCTTGTTTTTCGCAACCAGAATACATGCACGCTTCAATTTCATGAGCGAATGAGTGAAAATCAATCCATTCAATTTTTAAATTCAGGCTTTCTTCTCTCGGCTTATTTTCCAATAGAAATGCACCTGCACCATCTGATAGCATCCATCTTAAAAATTCTCTTTTGAATGCTACAATTGGTTTTTCTTCTAATAATTTTAAATTTTCAACTTCATGGTTAAATTTATCAGCGGTCATCCAAGAAGAAAAACGCTCGGAACCCACACAAATTGCATTTTCTGTAGCACCTGCTTTTACCGACAAAAAACCATAGTTTAAGGCGTTCATGCCGGCATTGCAAAGCCCCATAGAAGTGTTGATACCAATAGATTTTCCGGGTTTTAAAACGCCATGAACCATAGACGCATGCGATGGCTGAATTTGATCTGCCGAAGTGGTGCCGCAAGAAAGCAACTCCATATCTTCTTTTTTAAAGTTTTCGTCGAAAAGACCTTCAACTGCTAAAGCGGTGATTTCTGCATTGGTATGCGTAGGATTTTGGTTTTTATCTAATGCATAATATCTTGTTTTTATGCCATTATTCCTTAAAATAAGTGGTCTTGCTTTAGATGTTTTATTATTCACCAAACCTAAATATTGTTCCATTTCATCATTTGAAACAGGCTCGTTGGGTAGATAGGTTGATGCTTTTGTAATGTATACGTTACTCATTATAATTTTCTTTTTTATAGTCCTTGATAATATTTAATTTGTTTTTTTCTCTTCCACCAAAAAATGGGAGTTGTTATATTGTAGATAATCAAAACAATGGGCGAAATTACCCATATTGCAGCCATTAGGTAAAATTTGTAAACGCCTACCCAAAATTTTCTTTTTTCAGGTTTTTTAAGAATAATTCCTGAAAATACGGTGAAAAGCTTATTACCTACGGTTTCAACTTTTATAAGGAACGGTCGTATTTCTACTGCTCCGTTCTTAACAAGTTCATTTTGCAACCCATTATAATTATCTTGCGAAACGTACTTTTCAATAATCGTTCCATATTTATCGGCGGTTGCAATTTCCGCATTAGAAACACCTGCGTTAGGAAATGGTTTTTTCTGTTCTTTATTGCCGGTTTGCATCCAATTTAATATGGTTATTACGCTTGTGTAATTGTCATGACGATCAACCAAAGCTATATTACCCACAAGTTTTGCTTGTAAACGCTGTAAATGAACTTTAAGTTTTTCTTGAGAAAGCATCCACATATTTCTGGTAGCAGAAATTGTTATAACGGGTGTATTAGCCATTATTTGCGCAGCATACATGCTTTTAAGAAAAGAAATAATGGGTATAGATGGTGTTAAAAACCAAACTTGGTAGCCAAATAATATTAGATCAAATTTTTGATTGAGTACTTCTTCAGGAGGTGGTAAAATGGCTCTTGGAATTTGCCTATACGTTTCTGGAAAAGTATCGTAAAAAACTTCACTTTGCCATGGAAAAGGGAAATCTTTTTCCATTTTAATTTCATAATACGTAACTGTATACGAATCCTTTAATTGTTCAAAAGGTTTTGCGATATTGTTTACGATGTCCTTTAACTGTCCTGTTTGACTGTAATATAGCACTAATATTTTCTTCGGCATAAATCGGAATCACTTTATACAAAAATAGATTTTTTTTGGAAAAAACAGCCGCTTTTGGCTCTTCAATTCTGTTAATCTTTATTCGGAAAACAATAATGTAAAATACGACGCGAGTTTAACTATTTAAACCACATCGCGCAATTTTTTACCGGTTAATTCAATAAAAACTTCTTCTAAACTATGCGCATTTGGCACACTTTCAATGAGTTCTTTTGGTGTTCCCTGAACAAAAACGCTGCCTTGATCTATAATGGCAATATCGGTACAGAAATCTTGTGCTTCTGCCATTAAATGCGATGTATAAACAATGGTTGTTCCTTGTTGGTTCAACAGTTTTAAATAATCGATAATCGTAGCGCGCGACTGAACATCAACACCAACCGTAGGTTCGTCTAAAAACAACACTTTTGGATTGTGTAAAATGCCGGCTATTAAATTTACCCGGCGTTTCATTCCACCCGAAAACGTTTGTATTTTCTTGTGCATGAAGTTTTCCAATCCTAAATGAATTAGAAATTCGGGGATTTTTGCTTTTAATTCTGTTTTTGATACATTGTACAAACTACCAAAATACATTAGATTTTCATAGGCTGTAAGGGTAGGGTACAAGGCATATTCTTGCGGAACCACACCAATTATATTTTTTATTGATGTACTGTTTTTGTTTGATATTCCGTTGATTTCATAACTGCCTAATGTTGGCTGAATGATGCCGCACAAAATAGAAATCAAGGTTGTTTTTCCGGCTCCGTTTGGTCCTAACAATCCAAAAACAGACTGTTGCGGAATGTTTAAAACCACATTGTTAAGCGACTGAAAATCGGCGCCTTTATATTGTTTCGATATGTTTTGTATTTTGATGATTGACTGCATTATACGGCTTTTTTCAATTTCTTAAAAAAGGCTTCTTCCAAATCTGCCAGTTTCATTAAATCGTTAGAAAGTACTTGATACACATTTTCAGTATTGCTGCGCTTTTTTACCACACGCGATGCTTCTAAAGCAAAATCACGCCATTTATCGCCAATTAAAGCCATTTCTTGAGAAAGGCTCAACAATTCCTGATTTTTTAAATATTCACCAGCTTCTTGTAAAAAAGCAGCGTAAATAAAGCGAAAACCGCCACCGCCAGTACCAATTTCTTCTTGCATACGGATCATATTAGCCAAATTGTAATTTGTTTTTGCAACACCCAACTTTTTATGCCATTTTAAAATATCTTTTGCTACCCAACGTATAGCTTTCACACCTACAAGTGGCACAGGGGCTAACATATCATTACAGGTTTGTTTTATGGCTTTTTTAATAGGATTTGTAAGATCCATAGTTTCTGGAACAGAAACAGGGTAGTACAAATGTCCTTTCGGAGCCAATGCTCCTTTGGCGTAACGCACTTTTTCCAATTCGTCTTCGTTTAGTGAAACAGTATAATCCATAACCGAATCGCTAATTAAATAGTTACCATTTTCTTTACCAAAAACCACAATGTTGTGTGCATTGAAATGAAAGCGGTATTCGTCTGGAAAATAAGGTAAATTGTAAACACCTACTACCAGACCCGTAGGAATATTTTTAGAAAGATTTTCATCTAACTTTTGCTGTGCTTTTTTAGGATCGGAAAATTTGAAACGTTGTACTTTTATCCCCAAACGCTTTGCCATACGGTTAAATATTTTACCTGGCATGGGTCTGTACGAAATTCCCGGTGCATGATTTATTTTAAGAAACGGCAAGTAAACAAAAAACAAACCAGAGCCCAGACCAAAAGCCATAGGTTCTGATATTTTAAAGCCTTTTTCGCCCAATAGATTTACAATAGCACCGTTTTCGCAATGTGCTGCTTGTTTGTGTTGAAAATCCGCCTGCATTTATCCTTTTAAATTTTGTAAATCGGTTAAAGAAATACCGAAAACATCGGCATATTTTTGAAGTGTTTTGGTGTTTAGGTTTTTAAAAACGTTTGGTTTTCCATGACGTTTTACAAAGAATGTCCATTTACCCACATAAGCCGCCAGCGTTTGCCAGTCCATACGGTTTAGTTCCATAAAATAAACAATCGGGCTTACGTTGCCTGCTTTTACATCGTTTAAAGCCTGCTGAATACGTTGATCCAATACTTCTAAATTCTCATGCTGAACAACAGTTTTTGCTTCCCAGCCAGTACTTTGAACGCTTACAAATTTTCCGTCATCATCAACCGCATAAACCATTTCGTTAATGTTTTTCCTTTTTAAAGGACTATCGTCTTGTGGTACTTCGTTCTTCTTCATCTTAATTTTTTTGTAAGAATAAATTCATTTCGCCTTCCAAAAATAACGTATCTAAATGATATGCAGTAACTTTTAACGTGCAAATAGAATATTCGGGCATTTGAACCTGTGCAACCAAATTGGCTTCGGTTTGAATTTTTGTTCCTATTTCGGGTAATTTGTGAATGGTAATTTTTTTGATCGAACTTATAAAACCTAAAATCCCCGGATTACCTTGAGATTCTGCCGAAGGTTCTTTATCAAAATAATGCTGCCCTGAAATTGATGAACAGGTTTGCGCTGCGTTTTCGATCAATCCCGAAGCAGACAAACAATTGTTTTCAATAAAAATACAGTCGGCTTTTATTTCAAAATGCGTTAAAACTCGTTCTAAACATATATGTTCAATAGCATCAACCATTAACATTGGCTGTAAATGTGGCAGATAATTTTTAATATCGATATGCATTTTTTGTAAATTCATTATTTAGCAATCACCGTTTTCATTTGCGCCGTAGCAATTACTTCGTCTTTAATTTGACTAACAATATCAACTAAAGTGATACCCGCAAATTCTTGTAGAATTGTTGCCGTTGTATGTATTTTTTCGCCTGTAATTGGCAATCGGTTAATTTTAAGGTTTGCAATACTACCAATATAACCCATTGGCGCCTGCTGGTTATTTATGTAAAACCCAAAACCGGTATGCAATGCCACTGTTTGCGCCATGTGTTCTATTAAACCGGGTTCTTGCAATGCATTATTTTTTATAAACAATCCGTTGGTAGCAATTGATAATCCTGCCGAAACTTCGTTTTCATTAAAAGCAAAAAGCGCATCGACCATAACAATAGGCTTGCGTTGCGGAATGCACTTTAAAAGTATTTCATTGCTGGTTATTGGGAACGATACATTCATACTAAACCACTTTTAAAAACGCATAAGCATAAGAAAATCGACCGCTTTCTGGAACCGATAACATAATGGTATCGCCGCTTTTTAATTTGTTTGAATGATACAGCTCTTCTAACATTAAATAAATAGACGCCGCACCCACATTGCCAACTTTTGGCAGGTTAATGAACCATTTATCTTTAGCAATTTCTAAACCAGCGTGTTTAAACTCGTTATATAATTTATCTTTAAAGAAAACTGATGAAATATGTGGCAAGAAATAAGTGATATTTTCTGGTGAAATTTGATATTTTTTCATTGCATCGCCCATACTTTCAACCCCTTTTTTAAGGATGAATTCATCTAAAATCTTGACATCTTGCTTTAATGAAAAAACCGATTCGTTTTTCCACTCATCTGTACTAAATTCGCTCCATGCTTTTATAGATCCGTCTTCCATTTTCTCTCCACCTGCGTACATACACGTCTCTAATTCATGCGCATACGAATAATTTTCCATCCAAAGAATTTCTATTGGTAATGAGCCTTTCGGTTGGTTTTCTAACAACATAGCCCCAGCACCGTCTGATAGCATCCAACGTAAAAAATCTTTCTTAAAAGCTAAAATAGGTTGTTCTTCTAACGCTTCTAAATTGGCAATTTCAGCTTCAAATTTGTTTGCCATCATCCAGG
>JAHAYQ010000006.1 GCA_018384465.1 Myroides sp.
TGCAAAACGACGGTTTAATTGCGCATGTGTATACAACACTAAATAATATGCTACACCTAAAAAAAAGCTTCTTACAGAGCTGATAAAAATCCAATCATTTAATACGAATAAAATAAAGGTAAATAAAAGGATTGCTACTTCAAGCACCCATTTTCGTTCATAGAACAGCTTTATTTGCAAGGTGTTTAGAAAGACAAAGATATGAAAACCTAAACGATTCGTCTAAAATCAATGACCAATTCAATTCGTCATTTAAACCTTTTAATTCTATGGAATGATCTAAGTAAGGGATAATTTTGTGGGTATAGATTCATTAAAATCATTTTATAAATGTTAAAAATAGCTCCAAAACATTTGCTTTTATATCTGATTGGCATCGTTCTGCTCTGTTTTGGAAACCGACAGTTTTGGGAAAAAATACAAGCAGAAAATAAAAAGAAAAAGCACGAAGATAAAGGTAGAATAACGGCAAAAAAAATTCATTCAAGCCTTTTGAAACACAAGTAGTGGTTTACGATCCGGTAAATAAAAAGTGGGAAAACAATCACATTAGTTTTCAGACTATTCATGTGACTAATTTGTCATTCGATCCCCCCAACAAAAGAAAACGTGTTAACAATAGAAGTAAATGATGAAGAATATGCAAGTGACAGCCAATAAGTTATACGTCAGTGCTACCCAAAAACTTTTTTACTGTAACTTTAAAATTAAAATACCACATACAATCAAAGCAAGCCTTTTATTAAAAGAATGTTTTGATCTTTTACATAAGATAGATCAACGGTATAATTCGTATCAGCCAGGTTCGTTTTTTTGGCAGATAAACAAAAACGCAGGCACATGGGTTCCGGTAGATTCCTCGTGTATTGATATGTTGAACTATACCTTAAAACTATCAGTTATTACAAAAGGTGCGTATGATATCAGCTGTATGCCTTTGTTGCGTATGTGGGGGTTTTATGATCTTCATAACTTGCAAATACCTACTAAAGATGCAATTAAAGAAACCTTAAAAAAAGTTGATTACCAACAAATAGAAATAAAAAATGGAATGGTTCGAATTCCTAAAGATTTTGAGCTAATTACAGGTTCGTTTATAAAATCGTTTGCAGTAGACTGCTTGATCGATTTTTTAAAAACTAAAGGAATTACAGATGCTATCATTAATGCCGGCGGTAGCACTTTTTTTGCATTGAACTATGCTGCCCATCCCCAATGGAAAGTAAATATTCCCTTTCCCACCAATGCTTCGCAAATGATGAAGATACCGCTTACAAACCAAGCATTTTCTCTTTCTGGAACTATACATAACAACCGAATCATAAATGGAAAATCATACGGACACATTCTTAATTCAGATACAGGCCACCCAGCCCTTACTAAGCAAGTAGGTATTTTGAATAAGCAAGCATGGCATGCCGATGTTTTATCAACCGCTTTGTTTTGTGTGGGTACGGAACAACACAAGCACGTAATAGAAACCTTGTTACAAACCGAAAATTTTAATTATTACCGTTTTAATTCAGACGGTTCATTTAACACCAATTTATGTTACTGATTCCTTCCTTAAAACATACAACCAAAAAGCTGGGTATTAATTCTTTGCCAACAGCTTCTGTGCTATATCTTTCCTTACAAGCCTATCGGGGGGATATGGAACCACTGGTAGATGTAGGTAGTTATGTTAGAAAATTTGAGCCCTTAGCAAAAGCAACTGGTACTTTTGCTTCTACACTACATGCTCCGGTTTCAGGAACCATTCTCGAAATCGCCACAACAGCAGAAGGTACATTTATGGTTCTAGAAAACGATTATCAAGAGGTAGCACTTACCACTACTCCTCCTACTTTAAGTAATTTTTCTGTAAAAGAACTCCGTCAACTTTTAACCAATTTTGGAATTGAAGGAGCTGGAGGCTCACGTTTTCCTACTCAATTAAAATACAATATAAACGAAGGAAGTATACACACGTTGTTATTTAACGGTGTAGAATGTGAACCATATCTTAGTGCCGATGTTGTTTTGATGATGGAAAAGACAAAAGAACTGCTTCAAGCGGCTCAATTATTACAGCGTTATGTTAAAGCAAACGATTTAATATTTGTGATAGAAAGACAACAAAAAGCTCTTTTTAAAAAACTTACCGATACGGCCGCTCTGTTAAACCTTTCTATCCAGATTTGTCAAGTACCTGACACTTATCCACAAGGAGGCGAATTACAGGTGATAAGATCAGCTACAGGAAAGATACTAAAAAAAGGCGAACTGCCACTTTCTCATGGTATTTTATTAAACAACGTAGGTACGTTATATGCCATTTACAAAGCTTTATTTCAGGGTATTCCATTTGTGGAACGGCTCGTCACAGTTTCAGGGAACAATGAAATAAAGATGGGAAATTATTGGATGCATATAGGCACGCCAATTAGCCACATTTTAACTCATTTAGCTCCTTCTCAAAATATAGAAATGTATACTACTATCTTAGATGGTGCTATGATGGGACAAGAAGTTCGATCTCGAAATATGGGTATCCATAAAGGTTCGGGAGGAGTTTTACTATTAGACAAATGGAGGAAGGATACGCAGAACTGCATCAGATGTGGCGATTGTATCAATACTTGTCCACAAGGATTAATGCCATTAGAATTTTTGAAACCTACAAATGATAAAGCAACGTTACTTAACCTTCATTTAGATACATGTATTTCTTGTGGCGCATGCGATTACATTTGTCCTAGTCATTTACCCTTAATGGAAACTATATTAAAAGGAAAAAAACTGTTACAGTCATGAAGATAGCTCCTTACATACACTCCCGCTTAAACTGAACTCAATGGGTTATGTTAGACGTAGTAATAGCTTTACTACCTGTCCTCTTTGCTGCTTGGTTAGCTTATGGCAACACTTTCCTGTTTCTATTAAGTACCGTAGTTGTTTTTGCTCTTAGTACAGAAATAATTTGTTCTATGATTTTTTTAAACAATAAACGTAGCTTTTTAGATGGTTCTGCTTTGGTTACCGCTTTGTTATTACTGTGCACCCTTTCGCCTTTAACTCCGTGGTATGTAGCAGCATTTGGATCGTTTTGTGCTATTCTTTTTGGAAAAATAATATGGGGTGGCTTGGGTAAAAACAGACTCAACCCTGCATTAGTAGGGCGAGAATTTATGTCAGTCTTTTTTGCAGCAGTTATGACCTCGCCGAACTTATGGAAATCACAACACTTAGTACATATTTCTAGTAGCGATCTGTTTTCTACAGCACGTTTAGATTTTCTTCTAGATTACCTTTCATCACTTGTTTTTAAGACAAGTGGAGCTATGGGCGAATATTCTATTTTAGCAATTATCTTAGGTGGTTTATATCTACTTATCAGAAAACGTATCAGTTGGCACATTCCCTTAACCTTGCTTGCAACCTGGTGTATATGTACTTGGCTAAACGGAACAGACCCTTTGTCATATTCTATTGCGGGTACATTGTTAGGAACCATTTTTATGGCTACAGATATGCCTTCGAGCCCTACCACTGAATTCGGAAAAATATACTATGGCACTTTAATAGGTATCTGTGCATTTATTTTTGTAAAAGCAGGTATACGATTTGAATACATGTCTTTTAGTATCTTATTAATGAACGGATTTTCAGAAAGAATAAGCCAGGTTTTCAAACCCATTAATTGGGGAGCACGTACAAACTATCATCAAAAGTTAGAAGCCGTGATTCTTCTTACCATTCATATTGCTATTGTAGCTGCTGCCATTATAGCATTGTACTATTATCATTTATTGCATTATGCCGTATATCTATATTTAGCCTTTATTATTTATAAATTTAATTATTCATTCTCTAAAAAGATCCATAACTATGTATAAATCAGATTCGTCTAAAAGATCATTAGCCGATAAAAAAATCAGCAGATCATCCCTTATAGGAAGTTTAGGTGCATTAGGTGCCTTAGGAACTTTACCTTTTCTTGTAACCTCATGTGGTAAAAATAAGTTAGAACAGGTGGTATATGAGGGTAGTCATCAAGAAGCCATCTTAGACAATATTTTAAAAAGACGTTCAATAAGAAAATACACCGACCAAGAAGTTAGTCAAGAAATTTTAGATGTTATTATGCGCTGTGCCATATTTGCACCAAGTGCTACCAACGAACAACCTTGGGAAGTTAGAGTGATACACAAACCAGGATTACTCACAGTAATTAATGAACGTTGGAAAAAAACAGCACCTAAAAAAAATCTTATTGATGCACAAAATCCAAATTACAGCGTTATGCATCATGCACCAGTGTTAGTAGTAATAGCAGGCGATTCAAAGAACCCAAAGGCTAGAGTTGATGTAGGTATTATGCTTCAAACTATTTTACTAAGTTCGCATGCGCTAGGTCTTGGAAGTTGTCCTATTGGCATGTTGGTTCCTACGCTTATTCACCCTGAAAACCAAGACATCGTTAAGACTCTTAACATACCAGACGGTTATGAAGTAATGGCAAATATTGCGTTAGGATATCCTGATGAAAGTCCAGAAGCACCTATCCGTTTCAGCGATAAAGTAAAATTTATCAAATAATACTTGTAATTGGTGGAAGTTATTAGATATGTTGACCCCATATTATTGGTCTAACGCTTCTAAATATGGGATTACATTATAAAATGAACAATACATTCTTGTTGTATGAATGTATTGTTCATTTTAAAGTGTTTTTATTTTGATTTATTATAGGGTAAATTTACATTTTACTTAAAATTATGGTATTTTTACAAAAAAATTTTATTTATAAAACACTTTATTAAAAACAATACTTAAAACACCAACTTCATGGAAAATCAAAAATCAAATCAATGGTTAGATCTTTTCAACAAACAAAAATCACAAGTCTCTGCTGAGAATCAACTTACAGAACCCGAGCGCATTAACAGTTATATCTTTATTTACGATTGCTTTGAAAACAGTATATTATACTTTAACAGTGCCTTTGAAACCATTACCGGACATGAACATTTAAGCTTAGAATTTTTACTTGAAATTATCCATCCTGATGATCTGCCCTATTTTTTTGAACATGAAGAAAAAGGATTAGCTTTTACAAATACCTTACAATTTAACGAGCACTTTAGGTACACATTATCCTACACTTATCGAATAAGAAAAGCTGACGGCAACTATTTAAGAATATTACAAGAGTGCCAAGCGATAGAAGTAAATAATTCTGGTCATTTGACCAAAACATTTGTGACACACAAAGTACTTCCGTATACAGAAGTAAGAGTTCCAAAAGATTATAAAATTTTTGACAAGACTCAAAACATATATATCGATTCAGAAAATACTTATCATTTAAGCAAACGAGAATTAGAAGTTTTACATTTGATTAAATTAGGCTACAACAGTAGTGAAGTTGCAGACAAATTAAACTTGAGTAAAAACACCGTTATTACACATCGAAAAAATATATTAAACAAAACTGAAACCAAAAGCTTTATTGAGTTAATAAAGAAATTAAGCTACCAACACTATTAATAATAAAAGATAAAGCTATTTATATATTTTTGGTGAACACTTGAATGATTTTATTTTCGGGAAAAAATTCTTTTAAGATTACCTTTACCGAAGTGTAAAGCGGTACAGCAACTACCATACCTAAAATACCAGTTAGCAAACCACTACTAAGGATGACTAAAAATATTTCTAAGGGATGAGACTTTACACTATTTGCGAAAATATACGGTTGTAAAAAGTTATTATCTAAAAATTGAATAATGATATAAGCTAGACAAACATACAAAGCATTAGGCAGTGCAACACTTAAAAAATCTTGGTCAATAAAGGTTAATAAAGTACACACCGATGCCAACAAATTGGCTATAAGCGGTCCTATATATGGTACAATATTAAGTAGCGCACTAATTAGTGCAATGACAATGGCTGCCTTAACTCCAAAAAGAAGCAACGTAACGTAACAAACAACAAAGAAAATGAGTAATTGAATACTTAACCCAAAAAAATACCTTGATAACAAGGCTTCGATTATAGTAAAACTACTCATAATTTTTTCACGATGTTCTTCGGGTATAAAATATTTTTTAATTTGATATAAGAAAACCTCCTTATCTCGCAACAGGAAAAAAGTTATAAAGAAAGTAGCAGCAATACCAATACTAAAATGCCCTAATAAAGATAAAAGTCCGTTTATCAACGCAGCAAATCGTTCTTCTGTTAGAATATTACCTATTTGATTACTTTTAAGAAAATCGGCATGTACTCCCCATTTAATTAATGCTTCATACACGGTCAATTGATATTGCTGTATTCCCGTTTGTACTTTTTCAAAATCGGCATTAGAAAGATTTTCAATTTGAGTACTGATTAGAGGAATAAACATTCCAATAAAAATTAAAAAAAATACGCCAAAAACCAGTAATGTAGTTGTAACCGACCAGTTTTTACTAAAGCCCCATCTACTGTATAAAAAATCTTTAATTGGCGCTCCAACCAATGTCAGTATCAGCGCAATGAGGAGATATACAAAAACCGCTTTAATTTGGTATAATAAAACAACGAAAATACCAATAACCAACAGTGCGGCTACTGCTTTCAAAATTCCATTGGCAATTTCAGCTGAACGATTCATAGTTTTTTTATTATAAATATAAGAAAAGCTCAATAAAAAACGCTATCAAAATTTCTTTTTGTAGTTATTAAAGTGTTCTTACTCCTATGAAAATAATTATATTCGAAGCTTGAAAATGTGATAATCGATTTAATTAGTATTTAAAAATAGAATCACATAAAGCAAAATATAGTAAAAATAAAAAAAGCGATGAAAATATTCATCGCTTTTAAATTTATATAAGTTTAGTATTAACCTAAAACTTCTTTTACTTTTTTACCAATTTCAGCAGGAGAATCTACTACGTGGATACCACATTCTCTCATGATGCGTTTTTTTGCTTCAGCTGTATCATCAGCACCACCAACAATAGCACCTGCGTGACCCATTGTACGACCTTTT
>JAHAYQ010000007.1 GCA_018384465.1 Myroides sp.
GTATTATAATGTATGATTTTATATAAGCCTTTTTGATTTTTTGTATTAAAAATATAAATTAAAATTATTTTGGTTGTTTTATTTGTAATTTTATTGGTAAATAAATAAAAATTGTAAAGCTATGAAGAAGAAAGTTTATTTATTATCATTTTTTAGTGTTGCTGTATTGATGTCGTGTAATAACGACGATCCTATATCAAATGATCCTATTAATTTAGGCGACCCGGTTGAAACCTTACCACCAAACACCAATTATCAACCAGCTTTTCCAGGGCAAACTCGGGTTGGCAGCATAAAAACTCAAACGCCTTTGCAAATAGATGTTATTGCAACAACAATCGGTCAACCTTGGGCTATTGTTGCCCTGCCTAATGGTAATTTATTAGTAACAGATAAAAAGGGGTTTATGCAAACATTTTCGGAAACAGGCTCATTGTTAACGAAAGTAGAAGGATTTCCTGTGGTAGATGATGCCGGTCAAGGTGGTTTACTAGATGTGGCTTTAGACCCTAATTTCTCTACTAACCGAATAATTTATTGGACATTTTCGGAACCTTATGGATCGGGTAATTTAACTTCGATTGCTAAAGGACGATTGGCGAATGATGAAAGATTAATTGAAAATCCTACCGTTATTTACAGAGCAGAACCTTCGTATAACGGGACTTTGCATTATGGTAGTAGGTTGGCGTTTGATACAGCAGGAAATCTTTATGCCAGTACAGGTGAACGATCTGATTTAGTAACCAGGCCCCAAGCACAACAATTAAACTCAGCATTAGGAAAAATTGTTCGAATAACTACAGATGGTCAGGCTGTGATTGATAATCCTTTTTTTTCTCAATCAGATACTCGCCCCGAAATCTATTCTTATGGGCATAGAAATCCGCAAGGCTTGGCATTTCACCCTATTACTCATCAATTGTGGGAAGCTGAATTTGGAGCAAAAGGAGGTGATGAGATTAATTTTATTGAAGCAGGAAAAAATTACGGATGGCCAATTATAAGTTACGGTTTGGAATACAGCGGACAAAAAATTGGAGAAGGCATTACTCAAAAAGAAGGTATGGAGCAACCTGTGTATTATTGGGATCCATCGGTTTCACCAAGCGGTATCGATTTTTATACTGGTACAGCCATTTCTGAATGGCAAAACAATCTCTTTATTGGTTGCTTAAGTGGTCAGCATATTATACGTTTAGTTATCGACGGGCAGGGTGTTAAGGCAGAAGAGCGGTTACTTGAAGATCAAAATGAACGATTTCGAGATGTATTCGGCCGTCATCCAAATCAATCGCTTTATGCAGTAACCGATAGCGGTAAGATTTATCGAATTTCTAAACAATAATTAGCATTCTAAAAAGATCTTTTTTATTCTACTTCACTGTCAATAATATCGATAAGTGTTCTGTTTTCAAAAACCTTAAGTAAGGCATCTCGTGCATCTTGAAAAATACCTCGTAGCCCACAGGTTGCTTCGCAACAATCGTTGCAGGTTGCATAAAAGTTTAGGCTTACACAAGGCAGCATTGCAATTGGACCGTTTACAATACGTATAATGGCAGATACCTTTATTTGGTGGGGTGCTTCTGCAAGGGTGTATCCTCCAAATCTTCCTCGATGACTGATTAAAAAGCCTGCTTTTTTTAATTCGTGAAAAATATTTTCAAGAAAAGCTAACGGAATGTTTTTTTCTCGCGCAATGGTGCTCATCAATACCGGACGATCGCCGTGATGTTTTGCTAAATAACCCAATGCTTTTAAAGCGTATTTTGATTTTCGTGACAGCATATTTTCTAAACCTCTGTATGCAAAATTAACAAATATTTGTTACAATAAACTTCAGTAGATTAGTGAACATTTGTTTAAAGTTTACTATTTTTGTGAACATTAACTTTAAAAAGATAGATTATGTCGTTACGATTAGGGGATACTGCTCCCGATTTTACAGCAGAAACAAGCTTAGGAACTGTAAATTTTTATGATTATTTAGGCGATAGTTGGGGCGTATTATTCAGTCACCCGGCCGATTTTACTCCAGTATGCACTACAGAATTAGGTAGAACAGCGGCTTTAAGAGAAGAATTTGTTAAACGAAATGTAAAGCCTATTGCTATTAGTGTAGATGGAGTTGAAAGTCATAACAATTGGATAACAGATATAAATGAAACGCAAGATGTGTCTGTTCAGTTTCCTATTATTGCTGATGAAGACAAGAAAGTATCTGCCTTATATGATATGATTCATCCAAATGCTAGTGAAACTGTAACGGTTCGTAGTGTATTTATTATCGATCCTGCTAAAAAAGTTCGATTAACTTTAACTTACCCAGCTAGTACCGGACGTAATTTTAATGAAATTGTACGTGTAATAGACAGTTTACAATTAACCGATCAGCATAAATTAGCTACGCCTGCCGATTGGGAACAAGGAAATGATTGTATCGTAACACCTGCAGTGCCAACTGAAAAAGCTAAAGAATTGTTTGGTAATGTAAATGAAGTAAAACCGTATTTGCGTTATGTGAATCAACCAAAATAAATCATAAAAGAGGCTGTCAATTGACAGCCCCTTTTATATATTAAACTCAATTAAAACATAAGAACTTTTTGAGTCATCTGTTTGGTTTGGGTGATAAACTTCTGCGACAACGGCATTGTTTGAGATCCAATAGACAGATTCATTTTTTACTTTAAAATTGGTAAAATTGACCAGTAATTGTTCTGTAAAATCAAAATCGTTATTTAAGCTTTGAACGATAAATAAACTCCCTACATCATCATCGTTATAAAGTTGTGCAAAATGTCGGTTGCTTTTGTTATAAACAGGCAGGCTACTTGTATATAAAGGCTCAATATCAGATCGGCGTTTACTGTAATAAGCGTAATATTGGTTACCATCTTCTTTTACTTCAAAAACATAGCGTTGTAAAGCCGTGCTGAATCCTTTTAGTAAATAAGTAGGCATACCTTCTTCGGTATCGTTATGCTGTAAAACATCTATTTGTTCGCCGCTATTTGTTTGAAAAGAATAGGTTTTGGTTTCATTATTAAAAGAGATATCGCTGGCATGTGTTATAAAGTTTGATGCCAATTTATTCTTTTGTTTTCGATAGAAATCGTAAGAAACCAATTTAATCGTGCCATATTTTGAAAAAGATTTGTCTTGATCGTTATAAATGCCTTTTAAATTGCTGTATCTGATTTCATCTAAATTTACAAGATCTAAAGAATAAGGATCTTTCTTTTCAAAAAAATCTTTTTTTACATATCCTTGATAGCTCAAGGGGGTACTTCCATATTGAAAATAATGTACAGTGTAAAAAGTATCTGTTTCTCCGGTTACAAACAAACGTCGAGAAGGCGCTTTATCAATCTGTTTAATCTGGCTGTTAATGGTGTCAGTAGAAGCGTATAAAGTAACCGTTTGATTGGTGGTGAATAACAATTCATTTTCCAATGAATCTAATTCAAAAGGAATTTCCTTAAACGGAATTAAGGTTTGTGTTGAAGCCTGTGTTTGGGGCTGTTCTGTTTCCTTTTTTTTACAAGAGGTAATGCAGCAGATGAACACAAGAAGAAAAAGCTTAAAAAAATTAGTCATACCGATTATTGTATTGAGAAAAAAAGCACCTTTTCAGGTGCTTTTACATTATTTTTTATTGGTTTCACACCATTTACGAGCGTTTACAAAAGCTTCAACCCACGGCGAAACTTCGT
>JAHAYQ010000031.1 GCA_018384465.1 Myroides sp.
CTTCGTTTTTCACCGCCAGAACGCGAAGGCCAGTGACTTACAATAAAATGCATTTCTTCACCATCTAGCAAACCACTTACTAAAAGTTGATCGCGTGTGTAAATACGCTTTCCACGCCCATTGTTACTGTCTTTGTATTTGGCATCGCTTTTATCGTAAATATATAAAGGAATATTTTTAGAACTGGTAGGTTTAAAATGCTTTGTTTGGTATAAAAGCCCTACGTCAATTCCTCTACGATCGGGTGAATCGAAATGAACAATACCGTAACCTGCACTCTGCAATTTAGGCATATTAACTAAATCTTCTAATACCCCGCGGTTTTCAATTTCGCTTACTCCTAAAATGGTTGGCATATTCGGATTTTCATCTGTTCCTATTTCAGAAATAGCTCTTGATAAATTTTCTAATTTTTGCTGGTATTTTTTTCCGTCCCAACTGCGTTGTCCTTTTGGTGTCCATTCTTCGTCGTAAATACGTTCATCTCTAATGGTGTCAAAAAGGTTTTCTAAGTTGTAAAAAGCTACGGTATGAATGGCATAGGTTTTTTGTTGTGCCTGCGCAAACGCCGTACTACCAAAGAAAGCCAATAAAAGTAGTGCTTTAAATTTCATGCTATTATTAAATTATTATAAAGTTTTAAACAAAACTGTCCACAAAATTACTTAATATTTATAAAATAACTACCTTTGCAGCAAGTTAAGTTTAGTTTAAACTTATAATTTTTAAGCAACTTATTTATAGTTTTTTATGAAAAAATTACTACTCGGTATTTTTTTTGTACTATTTTCCCTTACAACATGGGCACAAAGTACAACGTTGCGCGGGGTAGTTGTTGATGCTACTACACAACAACCGCTATTTAATGCAACTGCTAATTTAACAAACACCAATTTATCGGCAACCACTAACGAATTAGGTGAATTCACCATTTCGAATCCTACTTCGGGAAGTCAGGTATTGTTAATTAACTTTACAGGTTATCTTCAAAAAAGATTTGTTTTAGAAATCGCTGCAGATGCAGACATTGATTTAGGAACCATTTATTTGGAAGAAGACGTTACCACAGAACAACAATTAAGTTTAATTACCTTAACCGAAAGTGATTTAGGTGACGACAACTCTGGTTCTGAAACTACCTCTGGTTTATTACAAGCATCGCGCGATGCTTTTCAACAAGCCGCTGCTTTTAACTGGGGACAAGCTCGTTTTAGAGTTCGAAGCTTAGATAACGAATACGGAAACACCTTTATAAACGGTATTTCTATGAACAAGATTTATGATGGTCGTCCACAATACTCTAACTGGGGTGGGTTGAACGATGCCACAAGAAATCAAGAATTTATTCATGGATCTATGCCTAACGATTATACCTTTGGAGGTATTTTAGGAGTGCAAGCAATAAATACGCGTGCCTCTTTTATCCGTACAGGTACACGTGCCTCTATTTCTGGCGCTAATACAAATTACAACGGTAGAGTAATGCTAACTCACGGATCGGGTATGAAACCAAATGGTTGGGCCTATGCAGCTTCTGCATCTTACCGTATGGCAAACGAAGGTTTTTTTGAAGGAACCGATTATGATGCCAAATCATTCTTTTTAGCAGTTGAGAAAAAGATCAACAACAACCACAGCTTAAATTTATCAGCTATATATGCACAAAACAGACGTGGTAAAAACTCGCCTAACACTCAGGAAGTAATCGATTTAATGGGATATCGTTACAATTCGTACTGGGGAACACAAGATGGTAAAAAACGCAACTCACGCGATAAAGACGTTGAAGAGCCTATTTTTATCTTAAGTCACTATTGGAATATTAGCGAAAAAACCACTTTAAACACAAATGTGGCTTATCAATTCGGAAAAATATCTAACACTCGTTTAGATTATAACGGAGCTAACAACCCAGATCCTACCTACTACAAAAATTTACCAAGCTACTCTTTAAACTATCACAATATATCAGGAACGTACCCTATTTGGACACCAGATTACGAAGGAGCTGAGGCAAGAAGAATTAATTTTTTAGAAAATTCTCAAATCAATTGGGAACGTTTATATCGTGAAAATTTAACAAGAGGTTTTTCTGTTAATGCTTTGTATGCCGATGTTATGCAAGACAATCAACTTACAGCAAACACTTTGTTAAACACTCAAATATCTAATGTAGTTAGCTTTAATGCTGGTTTAACCTACCGCAATCTACGTTCTGAAAACTATCAAGAAATGTTAGATTTATTAGGCGGTGGCTATTTGTTAGATAGTGATTCATTCTTGAAAGATCAATACAGTGATGCCGATTTAAACAACCCAGATCGTAAAGTGTACGAAGGAGACCGCTACGGTTATAATTACATCATGCACGCTAATGTGGTGGATTTATTTACCCAATTTGGTTTTAATTTTGGTCAGTTTGATTTCTATTTAGGTCAAAACGCATCATACACTGAATACCAACGCGAAGGTTTATACAGAAACGGTTTATATGCCGATTCATCTTATGGAAAAGGTCAAAAATTATCATTTGAAAATTACGGTTTTAAAGGAGGCGCAAGCTACAAATTAACCGGTCAGCATATTTTTGACATCAATGCAAGTTATTACACCAAAGCGCCATCTATCCGAAACAGCTACTCAAACGCACGTATTAGCGATGCTACAGTTGACGGTTTAAGCAATGAGCAGGTATTTGGATCAGACATCAGTTACATTATCCGTACACCAAAATTAAAAGGACGTATAGGTGCGTATTTCAACCAAATTAAAGACGCTACCGAAATTGCTTTCTTCTATGCCGATGGTATTGATGTGGATATGGGCGATGATACAAGCAGCGATTTTGTTTCGGAAGTTACTAAAAACGTAAGCAAGCAAAGTATGGGAATTGAGTTTGGTGCAGAATATCAAGTAACACCAACTATTAAACTTACTGCTGCTGCAAATTACGGCCAAGCTATTTATAACGATAATGCCGATGTGTACTTAAATGTTGATAGCCGAGTTGAAAATGGTTTAAACCCAATGGTAAACTACGGAACCAGCTACATTAAAAATTACCGCATCGCCGGAAGTCCACAACAAGCCTACTCTTTAGGTATTGAATACCGCGATCCAAATTACTGGTGGATTGGTGCCAACGCTAACTTCTTAACTGATTTGTATTTAGACGTTTCGCCTTTATTGCGTACCAACAATTTCTTTGCAGAACCTGGTCAGGCTGGCGCAGCATTTACAGATGTAGACGCTAATGTAGCACGTAACTTATTAAAACAAGAAAAGTTAGACGATATTTTCTTAGTAAATGTTCAAGGTGGAAAATCGTGGAGAATCAAAAATAAAACATTTGGTTTCTTTGCTTCAATCAACAACGTTTTAGGATTAGAATATAAAACCGGTGGATTTGAACAATCACGTAATGCCAACTACCGTGAATTACTAATGGATTATGCAAGCGGCACCAGATCATTTGGTCCTAAATATTTCCACGGATACGGAAGAACCTATTTCGTAAACTTATACATCAACTTTTAATATAAAGTGATAATGAAAAAATTAAAATACATACTACCAATAGCTGTTTTAGCCATAACTGGCATATTTACAGCTTGTTCACCAGAAGACGAACAAGTATTACCTGAATATAGTCCAATAATTTATTTAGAAGATTTTCAAAAAGTAATTGATGGTACGTTTGATGAATCACCGTTTACAAACTTTGCCGAAGCAGGTACTAAAAAATGGTTCTCTACATCGTATAACGGCAATGCTTATTATGAGTTTTCGCCTTTTAACAGCAACGAAGCTCTAAATGTAGGATGGTTTGTAACCCCTGCTATTAATATCGATACAGCTAAAAGAAAACGTTTAACGTTTCAAAGTGCACAACACCACGTAGTAAATACAGAAAACAACTTTTTAGAAGTGTTGGTTTCAACTGATTTTACAGGAGATGTAACAACCGCTACTTGGACTGAGTTGCCTTTTAATGGACCACAAATTGGAAACGGTTTTAATTACGACTTTTTTAACTCTGGAGCTGTAGATTTACAAGGTTTCAGCGGAAACATCCACATTGCATTTAAAGCAACTGGTGGAACAGCAAGTGCAAATGCAGGCGCTTATATGATTGATAATATTAAAGTTTTTTAATTTAAAGGTATGAAAGCATTAAAATATACATTTGCAGTTTTAACCATCGCAACTACATTACTTACCACAAGTTGTGCAAACAGCGACGACGTTTCTGCACCAAATATTACCTACCACGAAGCTACAGCAACCATTACGTTAGATGAGCTTTATGCAGTAGCTAATACAACTATTCAACAATATACCGAAGATGATATTTTGGAAGCCTATGTTTCATCAACAGATGAAGGCGGAACATTTTACAAATCGGTTTCTTTACAAAATTTAGAAGGAACCAAAGGATTTTCTATTTCGGTTGATATGTACAACATTGTAAACCATATTAACCCAGGCAGAAAAGTGTACATTTATTTAAAAGATATGCACTATACCATTGCTCATGGATCGTTGGTTTTAGGTACCCTTTATCAAGAAACAAGCGTAGGCAGAATGACTCCGCAAGATTTTTACAAAAAGGTATTTCCTTCTGCTACCGTTGTTGATGAAAATGATTTAAAAAAGACCATCACTTTAGCTGATCTTAAAAACGACAATTACATTAATACATTGGTTGAAATTGATGCTGTACAATTTGCGGATAATGCAGTAGAAAAAACATTTTATGATCCTAACAATGTAATTGGTGGGGCAACCAACCACAATATTGTTGATGCCACAGGAACTATGATTTTTAGAACAAGTGAATTTGCTAATTTTGCAGAACAAATAGTTCCTAGAAAAAGTGGAAAAATTAGAGGTGTGCTAACAAAATTCAACAGCGATTACCAATTTATGGCACGTACTTTTAATGATATTCAATTAACAGAAGATCGAATTGGAGCAGATCCAGGCGATGGCGAAGATCCAGAAGCACCAACAAATCTATTATTCACTGGTTCAGATTTTGAAAATTGGACAGACTTCACAAGTAGCATTAATAATTTTGGATTAAAATCTTACGCCGTTCAAGGTATAGGTACTGGTGCATTATCAACCAATTCTTTGCATATTAATGGTACGCCAACCGCTAATGATTATGTATTCACTATTTCTGCATCGGCTCAAGGAAATACTCCTGAAAACCCTACAAAAATTACCTTTTGGGTAAAAGGAACTTCTTCTAAGTCTTTGTCAATAAATATTTATCGTGCTTCTTCTGGATACGATGTGTTTAATATATCAGACTTAGGAAGCATCTATCCAATCATTCAAAAGGCAGTGATAAACGATGCAGGAAACGGTACCAATTCTTACACGGGAACAATTGACACAAATAACCAATGGGTAAAAATCACCCTTGACATTTCTGATGTAGACCTTAACCAATCCTTAAACGGAGATTTATTTGCCTTAAAAGTAGGTAATAATGCCGCTTACGATTTGCATATAGATAATATTGAAATTGAATAATTTTTTATTATTAAAACTTAAACGCTTTCGAAATTCGAAAGCGTTTTTTAATTCTATACCTTATGAAGATACGTAAAGCAACCACTCAAGATTTAGATTGCATTATGCAGGTAATTGATGCCGCCAGAAACCTGATGCGAACCAACGGCAACCACACACAATGGATCAATGGTTACCCATCGGCAGAAGTCATTATGAATGATATCAACCAAAACATAGGATAC
>JAHAYQ010000074.1 GCA_018384465.1 Myroides sp.
ATTTTAAATGCATCGATCAAAGCAATGCATCATGCCATTTCTCAACTTACGTTTGAACCTGAATTTATTATTGTAGATGGAAACAGATTTAAACCTTATAAACAAATTCCGTATGAAACGATAGTTAAAGGTGATGCTAAATATTTAAGTATAGCCGCCGCTTCCATTTTAGCTAAAACACATAGAGATGAGTATATGTTAAAACTGCATGAAGAATTTCCGATGTATGGATGGGATACCAATATGGGATATCCGACCAAAAAGCACAGAGAAGCTATTTTAGAATACGGTCCTTGTAGATATCATAGAAAGTCTTTTAGACTACTGCCTGAACAATTACAATTAGATTTATAAAAAAAGGCTTCCAACGGAAGCCCTTTAAACTAATTCAAATAGTGTTAATACCCATAATTTTGTTGCATTCCACTTGCATTAATTTCTGTTAATGGAATAGGAAATGCTATTCTATAATGCCCATACTCGTATTGCTCAGTAATCCTAGGATTCATAGGAACATCTTGCTTTAAGCGCATTAAATCATCGAATCTAAAGCCTTCAAACATTAATTCTTTTCTACGTTCTAAGAGCACATCTTCAATTGTTACACTAGTTAAAGCTGCAAGTCCACGATTTGTTCTAATTTGATTTATGTAACCAAGAGCTTCTGTAGGACTTACATGTGTAGCAGCTTCAGCTGCATTCAACAACAACTCCTCAAACCGCATAGCTATAACATTATCTGCATAAGCAGTGTATTTCCCAACATTTCTAAGGTTAGCTCCATCCATATCCAAAACACCTTTTCTTACATCACCACCATCAAAAAGATCTATAACAGCTGCCTGAGCAACTATATCTCCATAAGCATTACCATTATATATCTCAAACAAACCGGTATTACCTAAATGGTCATCAGAAGGCATTGCAAATTCAAAGACTGAATTTACATCTGGAACGTTACCTGAAAATTGAGCTATAAAATTACCTGCACTTCCTACACTTCCTCCTTCGGCAATCGCCGCTACAGCTGCATCATAAGCCAACTGATAATCTGCCGGATAGAAGGCTGCAAAATATAATGCAATTCTTGATTTATATCCTAGGGCCGCTTGTTTAGTAATTTTTGTTTTGTTAGCACTATTATTAATAATTGCAATAGCATCGTCTAAATCTTTATAAATGTAGGTTCTTAATTCATCTAAAGTAGATCGTTCATTTGAAAACCCAACTGCGTCTGTAGAATTCAAAGGCGCAACAGTTACATAAGGCACAGTAATAGCACTGGTTCCACCCTGACCATCTATATGTTGCTGCCCATATAATTTCATTAAATCAAAATGACTTACTGCTCTTACTACTAAAGCTTGTCCTTTACAATCATTTATTCTGTCTTCATCACCCGTTACATTTTCTGCTGTTATAATATGATTCGCATTTAAAATAACAGCATATATTTGCGACCATGTATCTGATGCATAAGCATCACCATCATTCACTCTCATCTCAGAAACCGTTACAAAACGATTAGAAGAACCTATTGAATACGCATTATCGGTACGAGCTTCATTGAAAATAATATAATCACGACCATAATAAGTTGAAGCCCTCATTCTTTTATACATACCATTTGTAAGGTATTCTAAGTCTGTAAGGGTTGAAATTGGATTTGTATTAAGATCTCTTTCTGTTGACAATTCTGGTTCTAACGAGTCTTGACTACAAGACACAAACCCAAATGTGACAAGAGTTAACAACCCTGCTTTAAATATAAACTTTTTCATAATAATTAAAATTTAACGTTAAGAGTGAAGATGATTGATTTTACAGGAGGTGAAATAAACCCTGTATATCCATAAGTTCCATCACCTGCATTCATACCCACCTCTGGATCAAACTTTAACGTTTTATCTTTCGTCCAGGTGTATAAATTTGTTCCGCGTACAGACAAAGAAAGTCCGTCAATATTTAATTGATCAAGAACATTTTCTTTAAAATTATAACCAAAAGTTATATCGCGTAAACGTACATAGTCTCCATCTTTTAAGAATCGTGTTGAAGCTCTGTGATTATCGTTACTTGTAAATGTCACCTTAGGTGTATTTGTTACGTCTCCAGGATTTTGCCAACGATCTAATATATAATCCGTAGCGTTAAATGTTAACAAAGCTGCTGTTGACGTACCTTGCACATATTGTCCCCAATCCTCGTAAACTTTATTTCCACCTACAAAAGAGAAATTAGCTCCTGCAAAAAAACCTCCTATTTCTATTTGCGTACCCAAACCTGCTGTATAAGTAGGCATTGCACTACCTCCTTGCCAATCAACTTTAGCCTCGCTATAAACATTTGTTGTTTCTCCATCACGCCCGTTAACATACCATAATGCATCTCCTGTTTGTGTGTCTACACCAGCATATTTAGGCATATACCACCCTCTCATTTCATGCCCTTCTTCTGTTCTGGTTGTTGAAGATGTTATAGTCATTTTTTTACCTGAGGCATCTGTTGGCATTTCAGTAATCTTATTTTTTACTGTTCCAATGTTTCCATATAAAGTCCAAGAGAAATTCTCTTTATCAATTATTCGAGCACTAGCTTCAATTTCTATACCTTTATTTTCTAAAGTTCCTGTATTCATTAATACACTAGAAAAACCGCTTGTTCTTGTAATAGGCACTTGCAAAAGCATATCAGAGGTAGCTGATTTAAAATAAGCAAAAGACGCTGTAAATCTATCTTGTAAAAAACCTACATTTATCCCAACATCCGTTTTCTTCAGTGATTCCCAAGTAATATCTTGACCTAATTGACTTGGAACAAATCCCGTTTCTCCGTTATAACGATCTGTAGCTAATGTATTTTGATACATATTTACTGGAATTCCTTGGTTACCACTTGTACCATAAGAACCTCTTAAACGCAATGTTGAAATAGTGTTATTACTTAATAAAAAATCTTCATTCATTACATTCCATGCGGCACCAATAGACCAGAATGTTCCCCAACGGTTATCCGGATGAAATTTGGAGTTACCCTCTCTACGAACCGAAGCATCAATTAGATACTTATTCATATATGAATAGTTTACTAAACCCAAATAAGCCAAGTTTGCCTCATCTGTAAATGTGGTTGATGCACTATAGTTTGCCGAAGCATTCCCTAACATATCAAAACCTTCAGGAATATTTTCTCCAAAACCATACAAATAGTTACGCTTTACTTTTTCATACTCCATTAAAGCTTTCACATCGAATTTGTGATCATCACCTAAATAAAAACGATAATCAAATCCATTTTGAGCGATGTATTTAAAAATCGTAGAGGTAGAGTTTTCTGCATATCCATTGTACGGAGCTCCGTCACCATGAATTGGATTATTATAGTTTCTATATGCTATGTATGTGAAATCTGTAGATAACTGTGAAGTAAACCTAAAGTCTTCTGTAAATTTATAACTGATTGAATTGTTATTTAACACCCGAATAACATCATTTACACGGATATTATTAGGAATAGTATATAAAGGGTTATGTAAACCTGCCATCCCTCCTCCTAAATTTAGGCCGCCATCTACATTATAAGGAGAAGCCCAAGGACTCATAAAGTAACGAATTAAATTAGGATTAGAAAAGAATGCTCCTTGTTCCAATACTCCCTCTTGCTTAATATTCGATACGTTTGCCGAGAATCCAAAATCAACTTTATCAGACATTTTTCTATTAAAAGTAAACATCCCAGTAATTCTTCTGAAATCAGAACCAATAACAGTTCCTTCTGTTTTATTATGTCCTAACGACGCATAGAAATTAGATTTTTCATCACCTCCTGTTGCGGAGAAATTTAAGATACTTACAACAGCATCTTTATTTCGCATTAATTCATTCCAGTTATTGACTGGTCTTCCTGAATCAACCCAGTCTTGTAAGCTAGCAGTTTCTCCAGGGTATTGAGCAATTAATTGTTGATAAACAGCATCTTTATCAAAAGCTCCACCACCATTCATAGAATTGTTATACGCTTCTAATAAAAGATCCATTTTTTCTTGTCCGGTCAATGAGCGAGGTCCTTTAACTGCATTGTTTTGAAACCCTAAAGAAGAGGTAAATTCATAACGTGTTACGCCTTCTTTACCACGTTTGGTAGTAATCACAATAACACCATTAGCTCCACGAGCTCCATAAACTGAAGTTGCGGCGGCATCTTTTAACACTGTCATCGATTCAATATCGTTACTATTAATTGCAGATAAAGCAGACAATGAAGATGCATTTTCAGAGTCACCTGACAAATTGTTATTTGTAACAATTACACCATCAATAACAATTAACGGATCATTACTACCTGTAACAGAATTTAAACCACGAATACGTATTTGTTGTGTAGATCCTGGAGTACCTGAATTTGCCGCCATACTTAAACCAGCTACCCGCCCTTGTAACGCCTGATCGGCAGAAACCATCGGTGCCTTAGAGACCTCTTCTCCAGAAATTTTCAC
>JAHAYQ010000075.1 GCA_018384465.1 Myroides sp.
AATCCGTACGAGCATGGTGAATGTTTCGTAACTAACGACGGAGCCGAAACCGATTTAGATTTAGGACATTACGAACGTTTTTTAAACGTACCTACTTCACAAGCAAATAACGTAACTACGGGGCGTGTATATTTGTCAGTAATCGAAAAAGAGCGTCGTGGCGAATTTTTAGGAAAAACAGTTCAGGTTGTTCCACACATTACCAATGAAATTAAAGAACGTATGCAGTTGTTGGGTAAATCGGGAGATTACGACATTGTTATTACCGAAATTGGTGGTACAGTGGGCGATATCGAATCGTTGCCTTACATTGAATCGGTACGTCAGTTGGTGTGGGATTTAGGTGATAAAAATGCGATTGTTGTTCATTTAACTTTAGTGCCTTATTTGGCTACTGCAGGAGAATTAAAAACCAAACCTACGCAACATTCTGTTAAAACTTTGATGGAAAGCGGTATTAAAGCCGATATTTTAGTTTGTAGATCAGAACACGAATTATCATCAGATATTAAACGTAAGCTGGCAGCTTTCTGTAATGTTTCTCAAGAATCAGTGATACAATCTTTAGATGCTTCTACTATTTACGAAGTGCCAAACAATATGTTAGAAGAGGGCTTAGATATTGTTGCATTGAAAAAGTTAGATTTACCTGAAAAGGGATTGCCTAATTTAACGAAATGGAACGATTTTTTACATCGATTAAAAAACCCTAAACATACCATTAATATTGGGTTAGTTGGCAAATATGTAGAATTGCAAGATTCGTACAAATCTATCTTAGAATCGTTTGTACATGCAGGTGCGCAAAACTATGCTAAAGTTAATGTAGTAAGTATTCATTCAGAATATTTAACAACCAAAAATGTTGCCGATAAAATGAAAAATTTAGACGGTATTTTGGTGGCACCTGGTTTTGGATCGCGTGGTATTGAAGGAAAGATAGAAACCGTTCGATATGCACGTGAAAACAACATTCCGTTTATGGGAATCTGCTTGGGAATGCAAATGGCGGTAATTGAATTTGCTCGAAATGTCTTAGGATACGAAAATGCAAACTCAACCGAAATGAATGATAATACGCCGTATCCGGTAATTACATTTATGGAAGAGCAAAAAACCATTACCGATAAAGGTGGAACCATGCGTTTAGGCGGTTGGGATTGCGAAATTAAAGAAGGTACCAAAGCGTTTGAAATTTACGAAACATCTTTAATAAATGAGCGTCATCGTCATCGCTACGAATTTAATAACTATTATCAAGAAGCTTTTGAAAAAGCAGGTATGGTATTTTCCGGTGTAAATCCTGAAACTAAATTGGTTGAAATTATAGAGTTGCCTAACCATCCGTTTTTTGTGGCAGCACAATACCACCCAGAATATAAAAGTACAGTTGCAAACCCACATCCTTTATTTGTAAGTTTTGTGAAAGCAGCAGTTGATAAAAAAGTAAATATAAAATAATTTGCACTTTATTATTTAATAAATTAATTAAGTAATAAGAGGTAATTTGTTGAAAACAAAAGATTAAAAGAAGAAATTTTTTCAATAATGGAAGAAAAAAAATTAGATAAAAGTAGCCTGATTGGTATGGCAATTATTACCGTACTATTATTTTGGATGATGTCGGGCAATATGTTTTCTGATAAAAAAGAAGAAGCTGCAGAAACTACTACTTCAGAAACGGTTGCTAAAACTCCAATTGATCAATTAGCAACTACAGCGCAAACAGATACGCTTGCCAATGCCAAACTGCAACAAGAATTAGGATCTTTTGCTTATGGCGCAGCATTGCCATCAGTAGTTAATGCGCAAGATGTTGAAGTAAACAATGGGGTATTAACCGTTGTGTTTAGCAACAAAGGTGGTTATATTAAAGAAGCTATTGTAAACGATCAAAAGCGTATTTCTAAAGATAATGAAGAATTGGTAAAAATCATCACTGATAACAATTCAAAATTAGATTTAAAAATAGCCACACAAGATAACCGAGTGTTGAATACCAACGACTTGCTGTTTGAACCAACAGTTACAAAAGAAGGAGATAACACAGTGGTTTCTATGAAGTTAAAAACATCAGAAACTGCGTATTTAGAATACCGTTATGTACTAAAACCTAATGAATATATGTTAGATTTTAGCATAAAATCAGTAGGATTAAGTTCGGTTTTAAATACAGCAAACCCTGTAGAATTAACTTGGCAATTAAAAGCTACTCGTAATGAAAGATCAATTACGTATGAAAACCGTTACGCAGAAATTGTTTATGAATACGAAGATGGTAAAGACGATTACCTAAATCCTGCAAAAACAACTACCGAAGAAGCTAAAGATGTAACTTGGGTTGCTTTTAAACAACATTTATTTACATCAGTTTTATTGACAGATACTGCCATTAAATCGGCAAAATTAAGTCAAGATAACTTAGTAAAAGACGAAGATGATGCAGCTGGTTATTTAAAAGATTTTGAAGCGGTATTGCCGTTAGAATATAAAGGAGGTGAGCTTACTTACAATATGAATCTGTACATGGGCCCTACAGATTACAATACATTAAATAGTTACGATCGTAATTTAGATGAAATTGTTCCTTTAGGATGGGGAATATTTGGTTGGTTAAACAAATTAATCATCATTCCTTTGTTTACCTTATTAACCAGTTTAATACCACACGGAATTGCTATTGTATTATTTACTATTGTTATACGTTTAATCATGTCGCCTATTCAATACAAATCGTATGTGTCTCAAGCAAAAATGAAAGTAATTCGTCCAGAAGTGAATGAAATCAACGAAAAGTTTGCTAAAGACCCAATGAAAAAGCAACAAGAAGTAATGAAATTGTACAACAAAGCAGGCGTAAACCCTATGGCGGGCTGTTTACCAATGTTTATACAGTTACCTGTGTTTTATGCGTTGTTCATGTTTTTCCCTTCGGCTTTTGATTTAAGACAAAAATCGTTCCTTTGGGCAGACGATTTATCATCGTACGATAGCATTGCACAACTACCATTTACCATTCCGTTCTATGGAAGTCACGTTGCTTTGTTTCCTATTTTAGCAGCTTTAGCAACTTTTGTTTATATGAAAATGACAACCGGCGATCAAGCAGCTATGCAACCACAACAAGAAGGTATGCCTGATATGAGCAAAATCATGAAGGTAATGATTTATATTTCGCCTGTTATGATGTTGTTCTTCTTTAACAATTACGCATCAGGTTTATCGCTGTACTACTTTATCTCTAACTTAATTACCATAGGTATTATGTATGTGATAAAAAATAAAATTGTTTCAGAAGATAAAGTAAAATCAATCATTGAAACAAACAAAACAAAAGAAAAGCCGAAATCTAAGTTTCAACGCAAAATGGAAGAAATGATGGAACAGGCACAACAGCAACAAAAAGCACAA
>JAHAYQ010000092.1 GCA_018384465.1 Myroides sp.
ATCCAAAGTCAAAATTAACCATATTTCAAAGGTCTGCCTAATTAAGAAGTTGTAAAAATGGGAGTTTTTTCTACAAGTATGGTCTGTGTAAACAAAAAAAACTCTGTCAAAGTTTAAAATTTTGACAGAGTTAAAATATAGAGTATTCTTTTAATTAAAATTTGTAACCTACAGAAACTTGAATAACAGCATTTTTAGCGTCAGTTTGGCTACTTGAGTAAATAGACACATTATCAAACTCAGTTTCAGCACTGTAATCTTTACTAATTTTAGTTAATCCTAAATTATAACGTGCGCCTACAAAGAAACCATTATCTAAATTAAAACTAGCTCCCACACCTACCCCAAAATCAACTGTATTTGAAGCATCTTTTAAATCTACATTTACATCTTGCAAAGCTCCCATACCGGCGATATTTGATTCACCTTCAGCTTTCATTAAAAAACCAACATAAGGTCCTGCTTCAACAGCGAAACTTGGTACAATATAATATTTTGCCATAATAGGTACGTTTATATAGCTATACTTTACACCGCCTTCATAGCTAACAGTTACACCCATAGCTTCCATACTACCTTTTGTCTGGGCACCTTGAGTAGAATATAAAATCTCTGGTTGAATGGCAAATTGTTCGTTAAACTTAATTTCTGCAAAGGCGCCAATGTGGAAACCTACTTGCATATCAGCTTCTTTTGCATCTTTTCCATTAAGTGTAGCAAAGTTAACCCCTGCTTTTGGACCAAATTTTACTTCTTGTTGCGCCAGCGCACTGGTAGAAAATGCAACTAAACCTAATAAGGTTAGGGTAATTTTTTTCATAAAATAAATATTTTAATAACTATATTAACAAATGTAGCAATAATATTGGTTTATCAAAGTTTTTTATACAAAAAAAGCCGAACTAAAAGTTCGGCTTATTCAATTTGTTTTCCTTGTTTGTCAAAGAAATGATATTCTAAATAGGTGTAGGCATCGCGCGGTATAATTTTGATCCAACGTTTGTGTTCAAAAAACCATTTGGTTCGTACCGACGGAAATCCTTTGGTAAGATACGCAGCTATAAAGGGATGCGCATTTAAAACCACGTTTTTGTGGTCTTTGATAATTCTTTCTAGGTCAGCTGATATTTTATCAATAACTAAAATTGGAGCCTCGATTTCTCCTTCACCGCTATGATCAGGATTTTCTTCTTTTGTTTTGATAGAAACTTCAGGTCTAACTCTTTGTCTAGTAATTTGAATTAATCCAAATTTACTAGGGGGCAAGATTTTGTGTTTTGCTTTGTCATCGCTCATTTCTTGTTTTAAGAAATCGTATAAAACTCTACGATTTTCAGGATTGGTCATATCGATAAAATCTACTACGATAATTCCTCCCATATCGCGCAATCTTAACTGCCTTGCAATTTCTGATGCTGCGATTAAATTTACTTCAAGAGCCGTATCCTCTTGCGACTGAGCTTTGTTTGAGCGGTTTCCACTGTTTACATCAACAACATGCAATGCTTCGGTATGCTCTATGATCAGGTAGGCTCCTTTACTCATAGATACGGTTTTACCGAATGAGGTTTTAATCTGTCGTTCTATATGATACTTTTCAAACAACGGCACCTCTTTGTTGTTGTAATGCTTTACTATGGAAACTTTTGAAGGGGCTATTTCTTGCAGATAGTCCTTCGTTTGGTAGTACAGTTCTTCATCATCTATATGTATCCCTGTAAAAGTATCATTAAAAACATCGCGCAATATGCTTGATGCTCTGTTTACTTCTCCAAATACTTTAGATGGATGATGTGCTGTAGTTAAACGTTTGCAAAGCAGGATCCATTTATCCATTAATGTTTGCAAGTCTTTTTCTAATTCTGTAACATTTTTGCCTTCGGCTACTGTGCGTACAATAACTCCAAAACCTTTTGGTTTAATAGTTAACATCATTTTTTTAAGTCGATCTTTTTCTTGTTTGGAATCGATTTTCTGAGAAATCGACACCCGTTCCGAAAAAGGAACCAACACCAAATACCTCCCTGCCAAAGATAGTTCTGAACTAATTCTTGGCCCTTTGGTTGATATAGGTTCTTTAACTATTTGAACTAAGACGGATTGATTAGCACTTAAAACATCGGTGATGATGCCGTTTTTATCTATCTCGGTTTCAAAAGGAAATTTTTTAAGAGTGAAATCATTTAATTTACCTGCAGTTACAAGTTTGGTAAACTTCATTAAGGTAGGAAGGTTGGGACCTAAATCGTGATAATGTAAAAACGCATCTTTATCAAAACCTACGTTTACAAAAGCTGCATTTAATCCCGGTACCGGTTTTCTAATTTTAGCAATGAATATATCACCTACCGAAAACCCTTTTTCGTCTTCCCTGTCTCTGTGAAGTTCTATTAATTTTCCATCTTTTAATAAGGCAAAATCTACTGTATTGGAACCAGACCTAATAATTAACTCTTTGTTCACTTCGTACATTTTTATCCATTCGCTAAGGCGAACAGATGGATTAAACATTAAACAGGTATTAACCCATTATCTTTTTAACTCAAAACGGTTTAAAAGATTTTTTCAAAGAACTTTTAAATTTTTTCTATAAAAGAAAAAGTAGTTTTAAACTACTTTTTCTTTTTGTGACGGTTAGCTCTCGCTCTTTTTTTGCGTTTGTGCGTAGCTACTTTATGTCTTTTTCTTTTTTTACCACTTGGCATAATCTCGTAGTTTTAAGTTAGTAATTATTTTATTTCTGTGTTTGTTTTAACACCCTCTACAAACACTTTAGCTGGTTTAAAAGCCGGAATGTTGTGTGCAGGTATCTTTATTGTTGTATTTTTTGAGATGTTTCTCCCTGTTTTTTCGGCTCTTGTTTTAATAATAAAACTACCAAAACCTCTTAAATATACGTTATCTCCACCTTCTAAAGAAGATTTCACTTCCTCCATAAAAGCTTCAACAGTTGCCTGTACATCACCTTTTTCAAGCCCTAATTTCTCTGAAATTTTAGCTACAATGTCTGCTTTAGTCATTATCTGTCTATAAATTAATTTGTTGTCTGTTTTTGAGTTTGCAAATATATTAATTTTATAATAAGAAACACATTACAACGCATTAAAATTTAATACAATGCGCTAATTTAAATGATTTTAATCTATTGGGTGCGTATATCAACGTACTTTTTTTTCAATATACGAGGAATTCATCGCTCGTAATGCGCCCATATAATTCAAAGAAAACTCTAAATAATCACCTACTTTATAGTTGTTGGGATTGGTTTGTAAATCAACAATAATCATATCGGAACTGGCGCCTGTAAAAAGTATATTTTCATCTTTTGGAAACATATTCACTTGATCTACATCTAATATTCCAAGATCTAATATGGCTCTAAAGGAAGTTTTTCCTATTTGCCGTTCATCAAACTCAAACGTTTTTCCTTCTAAATTGGTACCAAAATCGCCTTCGGGTACTTTTGGCTTTTCGATTAACTCTATTATTTCGGCTTGTAAGGTAAAAACATCTTGTTTTAGTAGCTTGCTGGGTGTGTCATTGTACACATCGGTTCCTTGATAAAGCGTTTCGCCTACCCTGAAATGATTTATTCCTAATGGCAATTGATTTTGAAAAATAAGAGGGATAGTGACCGAAGAACCACCCGATACATAAGGAATTTTTCGATTAAACTTGGCTTCAATCAATTGTTTGTATAAGGTTAGCTGAATGAGTTTATCAGTATTGGGTAACACGCCGTACAAACAAGAAAGATTGGTGCCAATACCTACTACTTCGATGTTTTTTAACTGAAATACCTGATCGTAAAAAGACAATACATCTTCGCGCATGACGCCCTCGCGCAACTCACCCATTTCAATCATTATGATGATTTTGTGTACTTTATTTTGTTTCTGCGCCTCATTTGATAACATGCGTATGGTGTTGATATCGGTATTCATACTTATATCGGCATATTTTACTACCGAGGCTACCGAACGTTTGGGTGTAGGTTTAATATAGATGGTTTCGATATTTGGCGCAATTTTTTTTATCTCTTTTAAATTGCTCACTCGTGAATCGCACACTTGCTGGGGATTTAATTCTAAAACCTCTTTTAAAAAAAGTTCATTTCCGCAAAGAATTTTAGTTACTACCGACCATTGGATTTCTTTTGCTGTAAAAAAATAATTTAAGCGTTCGTAATTGTATTTTAATCGTTCTTTATGTAGGGTTATTACAGCCATGTTATTTGGTTAAACGCATTTCTAAATACTTATTAGTAAAGCCTAATTTTTCATACAATTTTCGGGCAGGATTGTCGGGTTCTACATGTAGCGCAATATTTCCCGTGGCCGTTTCTATGGCTTGTTGCATCAGTTTTTTCCCAATCCCTTGTCCGCGTTGTTGAGCATCTGTAGCAATGTAAACCAAAATATTTTCAGGTATATAATCTTTCATCCCTGTTCTGTTTACAATTACCGCTCCAACTACCTGATTTTCTTTAACGGCTGTGAGGATGAAACCTCCAAACGAATCCGATTCTTTTAGAGCGTACTGCATACATTTGTCGATGTCTGCTTTAGGGTCGCCATACTGCTCTAAGTTTTCAAATAAAAAGTTTAAAATTGCTGTTCTTTCATGTTCATTAGGTTTGTTGTCTTGACTATACGTCTTGATTTCTAACATAATTTTATTTTTGAGTTTATAATTACAAAGTTACCATTTTTAAATTAAACGACTTTTTCACACCTTTATAAACTATATTATAACGTATCTTTGTTTGGTAAAATTTAATGAATGGACTTTACCTTGCGGTTGCTTTCTTGGTACAAAGAAAACAAGAGAGATCTTCCTTGGCGAAACACCTCTAACCCCTATTACATTTGGCTTTCTGAAATAATCTTGCAACAAACACGTGTAGAGCAAGGCCTGCCTTATTACCATTCTTTTGTAACTGCTTTTCCTACTTTAAAAGATCTGGCTACGGCAACAGAAGATAAGGTTTTAAAACTGTGGCAGGGTTTGGGCTACTACTCGCGCGCCCGAAATTTACACGCCGCTGCAAAAACTATTTATTTTGATTGTAATAATGAGTTCCCTCAGAATTATAATGATATTATTAAATTGAAAGGAGTGGGTCCGTACACGGCTGCTGCCATTGCATCGTTTGCTTTCAAAGAACCTGTAGCAGTGGTTGATGGAAATGTTTTTAGGGTATTATCTAGATATTTTGGTATGTATGAGGATATTGCCGTAGCGAAAAATCGAAATATTTTTCAAAATTTAGCAAACGAATTGATTTCTAAAAAACATCCCGATCTGTTCAACCACGCCATCATGGATTTTGGCGCAACAATCTGTACACCTGCTAATCCTAAATGTAACAGTTGCCCGTTTAATGATAATTGTTTTGCTTTTTTAAAAAACGATATAACATCCTTACCGGTAAAAACTAAAAAAATAAAAGTGAAAGACCGCTTTTTAAATTATATGATTTTACAATCAGAAAATGAAGTGGCATTACAACAACGGACTGACAAGGATATTTGGCAACATTTATACGAATTTCCCCTTATGGAAACTACATCGCTTATTGAAGAAAATGTTTTTGAACAATTAAGTCAGATGTACCCCGCAAGTACCATAATAAAACTAACGAAACAACCGATTAAACACAAATTATCACACCAACAGTTGCATATAGATTTTTATTTAATTCATACCACAGAATTTCCTGAAAGCCTTGAAATTACAAGGATAGACGAGTTACATCAATTTGCTTTTCCTATCGTAATATGGAATTTTATAAAAGATTTTTTTAAGCTCGATAAATTTTAGTATTTTTGATCTATAAGGAATAATTTTATGTACGGAACTTTAAACAAAGTAACTTTAATTGGCCATTTAGGCGACGATGTAAAAATGCATTATTTTGAAGGCGGTAACTGTATCGCTCGATTTTCTATTGCAACTAACGAGGTGTATATTAACAAAACAACCAACGAAAAAATAACATCTACAGAGTGGCATAACTTGGTTTTTAGAAATAAAGCTGCCGAATTGTGCGAGAAATACCTAAGCAAAGGCGATAAGATTTATGTGGAAGGCAAAATTCGTACACGTAATTGGCAAACCGAAGACGGCACCACAAAACACACCACCGAAATTCAAGTAACCGAATTTATCTTTTTATCAACAAAAAAAGACATCGATTCTAAGACAAAAGCTATGAAACACGCCGATGACGATAAGTTGAGCAACTTTGAAGTACCAAAGATTTCTGATTACGATAAATTGAACGATATTCCTTTTTAATGTTTAACAAAATCTGATTATTTTGGACCCCGAACCCGTCACATTGCAATTAGTTTTCATCTTCTTAACTGGTATTTGCGCTTTTGTTTCGTTATTTTTTGTTGCTTTATTCGCAGCAGTTGAAGTGGCGTATTTCTCTACTTCAAAAAATAGATACGAACAACTTTTGGCGTATTTTCCTAAAAAAGCAAAACTTTATCAAAAATTACTAGACCGCCCCATTAAACTGCAAGCAACCATAAACCTAAGTAATACATTATTTAAAGTAGTGTTTTTATGGAGCTTGTTCATATTATACAACCACTTTTTTTATACTACGCTATTAGGAATGGTGTTGCTACTAATTATGGGTAGTTTTCTGTTAGCCCTTTTTGGCGAATTATACCCGCGAATATACAGCTCGCGCCAATTAAATAAAGTGGTGGTAAAATCATTAGGTACCATTTACTTCTTTACCATTCTTCTTTCACCTATCACCTGGATTTTCAGAAAAACCAACCGCTATGTATTGGGTAAAATAGATAAAAAAGATGATTCTTTTTCTATGGAACAGCTTTCACAAGCTATTGAAATGACCGATTACAACCCCACCAATGAAGATGAACAACGCATTTTAGAAGGTATAGCCAGTTTTGGATCTACCGAAGTATCGCAAGTAATGACGCCTAGAATTGACATCTTTGCTTTAAGTGATGACGAACTTTTTCACGAAATAGTACCACAGATCATCGAAAAAGGCTATTCGCGTATTCCTGTTTATGAAGAAAGTATTGACAATATCGTGGGAATTTTATACATTAAAGATTTAATCCCTTACTTAGATAAAAAAGTTTTTCAGTGGACAACCCTTTTGCGTGAACCTTACTTTATTCCTGAAAGTAAAAAATTAGACGATTTGCTGACCGATTTTCAGTCGAATAAAAACCATTTAGCTGTTGTTGTTGATGAATACGGTGAAACAGTGGGAATTATTTCGTTAGAGGATATCATTGAAGAAATTGTAGGCGAAATTGCCGATGAATTGGACGAGGACGATAAGTTGTATCAAAAATTAAATACTAACGTATATCTGTTTGATGGAAAGATCTCTATACTCGATTTCTGTCGAATTTTAGATATAGATGAAGAGCCCTTTGATGAACATAGACAAGATGCCGAATCATTAGGAGGTTTTTTATTAGAACTTTTTGACGATTTCCCGAATATCGATGATACTATTTCATTTGAAAACTATACTTTTAAAGTCATAAATGTTCATAAACGTAGATTAGAAAAAATTAAAGTCACCATTAATGAAAACGATTAATTTTTTAATACCAGCAGCCACCCTCTTATTGATAAGCTGCAAAGAAAATACCGTACCAAAACCCGATGGTTTTTTAAGCTTAGAATATCCCGAAGCTGTTTATGAAGAATACAACTACCCAGGCACTCAGTTTACTTTTAGCAAAAACAAATGGGCCGAAGTAAAACCTGAAGAAGACATTTCTTTTAAGATAGATTATCCCACAATGAAGGCCAGTATCTATATGAATTACCGACCTGTAAACAACAACCTAACCATGCTACTGACTGATGCTCAAAAACTGACATTCAATCACACCATTAAAGCTGATGGTATAGAAGAATCTGTTTATGAAAACCCTGAAAAAAAAGTATACGGCATGTTTTATCGGGTAATTGGTGACGCTGCTACAAACGTACAGTTTTATGCCACCGATAGCACCCAAAACTTTGTAGTAGGTACACTTTATTTTTATGCGAAACCTCATTTTGATTCGATCTATCCTGCCACAAAATACATTGAAAACGACATGAAAATGATAATGGAATCGTTGGAATGGACAAAATAAACACAAAAACTCTTGATTTCTCAAGAGTTTTTGTTTGTTATATGATTAGATTCTGTTGTTGTTTTGTCTTTGCTTCAACAATATTTTTTTTCTTAATCAAGCATTGCTAAATCTTTTTCTACCGAAAGATTTTCTACTTTGTAAGCACCATTTGCAATTTCTTCTACCGTTTGTTTAATGGTTTCACCATTTTGTTTGGCATCATCAAATTCTAACGTAGCGGTTTTCGATTCAAAATCAACCGTAGCATTTTGAACACCTTCCATTTTAGCTAATTTATTCTCAATTACTTTAGCACAACCAATAGCACATGCCATACCTTCTACCTGAAAAGTAGCTTTTTGCATTGTTCCACTGATTTCATTAGATGAAACTTGTTCTACACTGATTGAATCGGTTGGAGTTACTACTTCCTCTTGTTTATTTGAATTTTGTTTGCAGCTTACCAACAATACAGCGGTCATTGCAAACATTGAAATTGATTTTAATGCTTTCATAGTTTTCTATTTTATAATTTTATGTTTTATCTCAATTCTGCACCAACTTCTGTTTGTAATTGATTTTGGATTTTACTCATAATCTTATCAATTTGTGCATCGGTCAATGTTTTGTCTTTATCTTGTATTTTCATGCTGATTGCATAAGATTTAGTGCCTTCTGGAAGTTTATCTCCTTGATACACATCAAATAACGAAACATCTTTTATCAAGTTTTTATCTACCAATTTAACAGTACGATACACATCTGCAAACGAAACATCTTCTTTAAGTAATAGCGCCAAATCACGTTTTACGGTTGGATATTTAGGTATTTCAGCAAATTTAATCTTGCTTGAAACTACGTTTAAAATATTGTTCCAATTAAAATCAGCAAAAAGAACTTCTTGTTTGATGTCAAAATGTTTTAAGATCGATTTTTTAATACTACCAAACGATACTATTTTTCTATCACCTAAATAATAGCTGATTCCTTCAGAAAAGACAGCGCTTTCATTTGGTTTGGTATTTAGAGATTTTATACCTAAACGCTCTAACACCGCATCGATATGTCCTTTCAACAAGAAAAAATCAACTGGTTTTGTTTCTACATTCCAATTGGTTCCGTGGGCATTTCCGGTGATGAAAACTGCTAAATGTTTATATTCTTCGTAACCCGATAATGTTTTAGCGTAACTGTTACCAAATTCAAATAACTTTAAACTGCTGTTTTTGTGATTGATATTGTATTGAATTGCCTCTAACCCACCAAACAATAATGTTTGGCGCATAACAGACAGGTCTTGACTTAATGGGTTAACAATTGTAACTTGTTGGTTTGCATTTAAATCATCAATCAAATTACTGTAAGAACC
>JAHAYQ010000128.1 GCA_018384465.1 Myroides sp.
TTTCTAAACTATCAAACACTTCCGGTAGTAAATGATACGGATCATTTTCTATCACCAAAACTAATTTTTGACCTAAGTCATTATCTTCCTTACCTATCACAAAGAAACGATAAGGTATGTATTCTGCTAATTTTTGCTCAATTATTTCAGGAACTAATTTTACACCGCCGCTGTTCACGATATTGTCGTAGCGCCCTAACCATGCGAACTGAATATCGTTGGGCATGTCTATTAAATCGTTGGTAACAATTAAATAGTCGGATACTAACGGAGCTTCAATTACTAAACAGCCCCGTTCATCTTTTGAAATATTAGCATGGGGCAATACTGTAAAATATTCTTCATCTATGCGCTTGGCGGCTATGTGTGTTATTGTTTCGGTCATACCGTAGGTTTCGTACACATTCAACATCATGCCTTTGAGCATATTTTTGGTTTGATCGTTTAATTTTGCACCGCCTACAATCAAGGTTTTACATTGTTCAATCTGAGTAATTGAATGATGTACCTGTAAAGGAACCATTGCAGCAAAGTCGTACACTTTATCAGTTCTATTTAATGGCTCTTTACACGGATTTACAAAATCAAGTTCTAAACCTAACAATACCGCACGTATAAACATCATTTTACCTGCAATGTATCGCGCCGGCAAACACAATAAAGCTGTGTCTTTTGGACGGAGGTTAAAAAAATCTCCGGTTGCCAATGCCGATGCACGCATGGCTTCTTTGGATAATTTTATTTGTTTGGGTTTTCCTGTAGTGCCTGATGTAGATAGCGTAATATAATCGTTTGTATCAAACCATTCTAAAATTAATTCTCCTAAATCTTTCTCATGAGCCTCTCCATCGCGAATCAAGGTAATTGCCAATTCGCAAATACTGTCTTTATTATAAGAATGGCCGTTGAGCTTAAAATCGGGGTGCATACAAATTTTCTTTTCCATAATTAAATAGATTTAAATAATTTTTGTTTCCAATTTGCCCAATGGTATTTCCGTGAAAATATGAGTAACAAGATAGGAAAAATTATGAAAACTTGTATTAAAATTTCTGTAATATTTGAGGCGCCATGGTAAACAAACAGTGCATCGGTTTGAAATACAGCTGTTTTAGTGGTAATTATTAATGAACCAAAAAGGTTGTTGGCCGCATGAAATCCTAAGGCTAATTCTAAACTGTCGTCCATCAAGGTCATAATTCCTAAAAACAAACCACAACCAATGTAATAAATCATGATGGTTAATCCCATATCTGCTACTTCGGGATTTCCTAAGTGCATCAACCCAAAAACAATAGAAGAAATAAATAAAGCCACTCCACGGTTCTTTGAAAGATAGGCTACAAATTGCATAAAATAACCTCTGAAAAAATATTCTTCAAAACTGGTCTGTATCGGTACAAAAAGAACAGAAATAAACAATAAGGCTAAAAAATGATACGTATTAAATTGAAACTGAAAATCATCGGGTTGCTGCATATAACTGATCGCAATCAATACACCGTTGAGTAAAAACCATGCTGTAAACGAAAAAAATATGCGATTCCAATCGACTTTTTTCCGAGCGGTAGTAAGTGCTTTTAGCGTTTGTTGATGGATAAATCGCCACCATAAATACAGCAACAACATAAAAAAAGTAAAGGGCAACAACAGGGTGAAAAACGTTATGTTTTTTCCTAATCGGTTAATCGATTCTTCAATAGCTTTCCCTGAATCTATCTGCATCATGTTCGACACAATCACATTCACCGCCATAAAACCTAAAAATCCTACAACAAAGGGTAGATATTTTAATAAGGCTGCTGTATCTTTTGGAAATTGTTTTAAATACATGTTTACTGCTTATATGTGTACGAAGTTAAGTAAATTTGTAAAAACTAAACTTAAAACAATGATTAAGATTTATCACAACCCAAGATGCAGTAAATCCAGAGAGGGTTTATGCGCGTTAGAAGATAAAGGTATGGATGTTGAAGTGATTAATTACATTAAAAATCCATTAACGGTAGAGGAACTAAAAGAACTTATTGCTCTTTTAAAAATAAAACCTATTGAATTAATACGTACAAAAGAAGCCGTTTGGAAAGAGCATTTTAAAGACCGTGAATTAACAGATGAGCAACTCATAGAAGCTTTGGCAACGCACCCACAGTTAATAGAACGCCCTATTGTAGTAAATGGCACAAAAGCTATTATTGCAAGACCTACCGAGAAAATCGCAGAAATACTTTAGTTTACCGCATTTTACAAGCATTTAACAATAAATTTAGAATAAATGCTTTATGTGGTAGTATTTTTGCAGCGATAAAAATAAACTAAAAATGAATTTATGAAAGTAATAAATTACGTTTATTGTACTGTATTTGCTTTAGCGGCTACAACTGCTTTTTCGCAAGAAAATAATGAGCTGCTGGTTACTGGTACAGTGGTTGAAAAATCAACCAACACCCCTTTAGAATATGCCAGTATCACTTTAGAAAGTGTAAACAATCCCAATAATATTACAGGTGATATTTCAGACACCGATGGTAAATTTACCATTCCTGTTGCTGCTGATACCTATCAAATCCGAATTGAATATTTAGGCTACAAAACCTATATAATTGATGCAAAAGACATCAACACATCCCTAAATTTAGGAACAATTCTTATTGAAAGTGATAGTGAAATGTTGGAAGGTGTGGTTATTGAAGCACGCAGAGCAGCAGTGGAACTTAAATTGGATAAACGAATCTATAATGTTAGTGACGACCCTGTGGTGAAAGGAGGATCGGCAAGTGATGTATTAGATAATATCCCTTCGGTTGAAGTGGACTCGGAAGGCAACGTAAGCCTGAGAGGAAACGAATCGGTTAAGGTATTAATCGATGGAAAACCATCGGGCTTGGCTTCAAATATTTCAGATGCCTTAAAAATGATTCCTTCTGAATCTTTAGATCGCGTAGAGGTAATTACCAACCCTTCTGCCCGTTACGAAGCAGAAGGTGGCGCCGGTATCATTAACATCATCCTTAAAAAAGGAAGTAACAACGGCATCAATGGTAGTGTTACAGCAAATATTAGTGATCCGTTGAGTTACGGTGCTAGTGCTAGCTTAAACTATCGTGAAAAAGATTATAATTTGTATACCAACATTGGTTACGCCAAAAATAAAACCTTCGGAAATTCGTTAAATGAATCTACTTATTTTGATGAAGATGGAAATACTTCCAGCTATGTTGATGAATATTCTAGAAGTAAACGCGAACGAGAAAGCTTTAATGCTAACTTTGGTTTCGATTGGCATTTAACCGATAAACTTACTTGGACACAAGGTTTTACATATAGAAAAAGTACAGGAGATAACCCACGTACACTTACTTATTCTAACTTCGATCAAAACCGAAACTTGTTGTACACCAATGTACGTCAAACCGAAGAGGATGATTTTAAGGAAACAGTAGAGTACACCACTGATTTTACGTACAAGTTTAACGACTCAGGTCATCAATTATATGTATCGGGTAGCGTTAATAAAAACAAAGACATCGAAGATTCAGGCATTACTACCACCGATGCTTTTAATGCTGTTTTAGCACAAGACATTACTCAGGCTACCGAAGATGAATTAAGACATATTGCTCGCGTTGATTACGTGTTACCTATTAATGAAAGCAGTCAGTTTGAAGCAGGGTACTTAGGGAATTTTAACGACTTGCGCACGAAATTCCATATCAATTCTTTAGATGATGCTGGTGAATTGGTAAGAAATGATTTGTTTGAAAACGATTTGGAATATGTAGAAAAAGTACACGCACTTTACGCTCAATACGGTAACAAAATGGACAGATTCAGCTATATGTTGGGATTGCGTTGGGAAAGTACCGAAGTAGATGTAAACCAATTGGTGACGAACGATTTTAATAATAAAAAATATTCTGACTTCTTCCCAAGTGCATTTTTTAATTATGAGTTTACTGATACCGAAAACGTATCGGCAAGTTATAGTAGAAGGGTGCGTAGACCTCGTGGTAGAATGTTAAACCCTATTTCTAACTACTCAAGTTCAATCAACTTTTTTAGAGGAAATCCCGACTTAAATCCGTCTTTTACAAATGCCATTGATTTGGGGTATATGAAACGTTGGAGTCAATTAACACTGAATACTTCGTTGTACTACCACCATACGACTGATGCAACTCAGTTTGTACGAAGAGTAGATGGAGTGAACGAAGAAGGTATTCCAATTACTATTAGTGGTCCAATTAACTTGGCTACCGAATACCGTTATGGTTTTGAGTTAAACTTAAATTATAACCCTATTCGTTGGTGGAGAATTAATGCCAATGCCAACTTATACCAAGTATCTACACGTGGTGATTATGCCTACGTAGATTACCAAGGAAATACAGTGAACCAAAATTTTGACAATGACGCATTTACTTGGTCTGGACGTATTAACTCAAGAGTTACCTTACCCGCTAAAATTGATTGGCAAACAAACTTTATGTATCGCGGCGCACAAAAAACAGCACAAGGTAAGGTATTAGGAAATGCTTCGGTAAATATGGCTTTAAGTAAAGATGTATTGAACGATAAAGGAACCATTGCACTAAACGTACAAGATTTGTTCAATTCAAGAAAACGTATGATGGAAACAAACTTGCCACAAGCGTACTCTTATGCTGAAATGCAGTGGAGAGAACGTACCATAAACCTTTCGTTTACCTACCGTTTTAACCAAAACAAAGCGGATCGCCAAAACGAACGCCGTCCAAACCAAGGTATGGAAGATATGGAAGAAATGATGTAA
>JAHAYQ010000152.1 GCA_018384465.1 Myroides sp.
AAAAGCTTCATAATAATGGTGTTCAGACTTCCTTTGTATAATTGTTGTTGTTTTTTCATACCTCTGCTTCTTATATACTTATGATTGTTAGGTATGCAAATGTACATAAATATTTTATACATACAATTATTAGGTATTATTTTTATGATGTTTGTTAGCTGATAAAAATCAGCTTCTTTACCATAAGATTTCGTATTTTTGCAAAAATCATTTTTCGAATGTCAAAATTTAATCCGTTAAAGGTAAAAGAGATACGAAAAGAAACGCCAATGGCTGTTTCGATCGTTTTTGAAGTGCCGGAAGCCTTAAAAGCTGATTATCAGTTTGAAGCCGGACAATATGTAAATATAAAAGCCGTTATTAATGGCGAAGAAATAAGAAGATCGTACTCAATAAGCTCTTCACCAAAAAGTAATGAACTTAGAGTAGTGGTAAAAGCGGTTGAAAATGGTGTTTTTTCTAACTATGCCACCCAACAACTTATGGTAGGCGACACCTTAGAAGTTGCTTTGCCTGAAGGTAAGTTTGTGTTAGAAAATAAAAACGCCAAAGTAATTGCTGGTATTGCTGCCGGTAGTGGTATTACACCCATTATTTCGTTGGCAAAAGATACTTTAGAACGCTCTGCCGATACTACCTTTATTTTAGTTTATGGTAACAAAAGTTTAGAGGATACTATTTATCATCAAGATATAGAAACTCTGAAAAACACCTATCTAGGCCGGTTTTTTGTGCATTATACGTTCACTAAAGAACATCCTGAAGGAGCGTTATTTGGTAGAATTGAACGCCCAACAATTAATTTTGTGTTTAAAAACAAACACAGCGAAAAGCGTGTTGATGAATATTTTTTATGCGGACCAGAGGATATGATACACAAGGTAATGGATGTTTTAAAGGAAAACAGCGTAGCTGAAGACCAAATTCATTACGAATTGTTTACCACCAGCTCAACCAACGGCGAAATTCCGGTTTCGGGTGAAGGTATGGTAAAAGTTACTGTGTTGGTTGATGATGTAGAAACAACTTTTCATATGCCACGTACCGAAAATATTTTGAGTGCCGCTTTAAAGCATGGTGTTGATGCACCTTACTCATGCCAAGGTGGTATTTGTAGCTCTTGTATGTGTAGAACTGTAACAGGTACTGCCGAAATGAAAACCAACCATATTTTAATGGATGATGAAGTAGAAGACGGCTTATTACTTGCTTGCCAAGCTTACGTAACAACCGATGAGATTTATGTTGATTTTGATGATGTTTAAATCATCATTTTGAATGATAAAACCCCGTCAAAGTAATTTTTGGCGGGGTTATTTTTTTATGACATTCTGACTCTATCTTGCGACTGCATACAATTTACAAGTTGTGAGTAACAAAAGGTGAGTTTCTACAAATCAAAACCTAAATCGGTGCGGTAATAACTCTTATCAAATTTAATTTTTTCTACATTTTGGTACGATTGTTTCAAGGCATCTTCGAAATTCTCTCCGTACGATGTTACCGCCAATACCCTACCGCCATTTGTAACCACATTACCGTCTTTTTCAGTTGTTCCTGCATGGAAAACAATCGAATTTTCCACTTGATCCAATCCAGTTATTACTTTTCCTTTTTCGTAATCTTCAGGATATCCGCCAGAAACCATCATAACGGTTGTTGCAGCACGCTGATCAATTTCAAAGCTTTCGTTAGCCAATGTTTGGTTTGCAACTGCTTGAAACAAGGCAACCAAATCTGATTTTAAACGAGGCATTACAACTTCGGTTTCAGGATCGCCCATACGTACGTTGTACTCAATTACAAAAGGATCGTTTCCAACTTTGATTAAACCAATAAAAACAAAACCTTTGTATTCAATATTATCATTTTTTAACCCGGTTATCGTCGGGATTACAATACGCTCTTCCACCTTTTTCATGAACTCATCATCGGCAAATGGCACTGGAGAAACAGCTCCCATTCCACCTGTATTTAATCCGGTATCACCTTCGCCAATACGCTTGTAATCTTTAGCTGTTGGAAGAATTTTGTACGATTTTCCGTCGGTTAAGACAAAGCATGACAATTCAATTCCGTCTAAAAACTCTTCAATTACCACTTTTGATGAAGCATCGCCAAACTTGGCATCAACTAACATATTGCGTAACTCTTGTTGCGCTTCGTTTAAATCGTTTAAAATCAAAACTCCTTTTCCGGCAGCTAAACCGTCGGCTTTTAAAACGTACGGAGGATGTAGTGTAGTTAAAAATTCACATCCTGTTTCAATTGTATCTTTTGTAAATGCCTGATAACGTGCGGTAGGAATATTGTTTTTTACTAAAAATTGTTTGGCAAACTCTTTACTGCCTTCTAACTGAGCACCGTGTTGTGACGGACCAATTACAGGTATTGTATTTAGTGTTGTATCGTTCTTAAAAAAGTCATAAATACCTTTTACTAACGGATCTTCCGGACCAACAATTACCATTTCTACCTTATTATCTAAAACAAACTGTTTAACAGCGTTAAAATCGGTTGGGTTTACAGCAACATTGGTTGCTATTTGACCAATACCTGC
>JAHAYQ010000162.1 GCA_018384465.1 Myroides sp.
CATGGATTCATACCATTAATTCTTAGAATTACAAATAATAAAAAATTATGATTTTATAAACTTTCCAATAAATGGTAACCTACTTCGTCTTTTTCACTCGAAATAACCCGCTGTTTTTTCCTAAAAAAAACGCTCGTATCTTACTTATTTATTGAAATATGAATTGATTAGGTTAGAAAGGATATCCAATAGCAATATTGAGCATTAAATTATCTCTGCGCCACTGCTTGCTAGAAAAATCTATTTCATTAAAGCTCCAACGATCGCCTTTTGGGAGATATGGAATGCGTAAAGGCATGGCAAAATCGGTACGTAATACTAAAATATTAAAATCAAAACGTAAACCTATCCCCGCACCTACTGCTATTTCTGACAGAAAATCTTTACTAATTTTTCCTCCAGGTCTGCTTTCTTCTTCATTAAATAACCATACATTTCCCGCATCAACAAAAACGCCAACATTTAAAAAGCTTACCAAATTGGCACGGTATTCTACATTGGCTTCTAACTTTATATCTCCGGCTTGATCGTGAAAATAGGATGATCTTTCTTCGGTACGTGGATCGTAACTACCCGGTCCTAAAGTTCGGGCTCTAAAAGCGCGCACACTGTTACTTCCTCCTACAAAAAATTGTTTTGAAAAGGGCATGTGCACAGAGTTTCCATACGGATACGCCACGCCACCAATAAATCGAGTAGCAATCTGCGATTTGTCGTTCAACTTTAAGTAATATCTAAAATCGTGTTCCATTTTTAGATATTGACTGTAAGGAACGCCAAGTATCGTTTTTTCATCTCCCTTTTCGGCATTGGCTCCTGATATTAAACCTGTTAAATTAGCCGACAAGTCTAATAAACCTTTATAATAAAAGGTGTGCTTGCGTGGAAACATGGTTGTTGTATAAGTGTACGAATAGACGGGTCCAAATATTAATTGTTTTTCAACTACACGTTTAAGTGCCTCGGCATTTCGGTTGTTTTCATCGTTCATATCTGCCAAATACTTATCGCTTATTTTTTCGGGTGTTACGTACGTTACTTCAATAACTTTTAAATCGTGTTCACGCAATGCATTTTCTTTCCATAAATAACCAAATGAGGCGTTGAAATTATGTAAGGTGTAAAGCTGGGTACGGTTTTGATATTCATAGCCTAATTCCACCCGCGTTCGGGGTACAAAAGCACTTGATGAATGAAATTTAAAAGGTGCAATAATTCGTGGCCAAGTTAAACTAAACTTACTTCCTACCCTATAAATATTGTTAGCGTCTTTATTGCCACCTAATTGAAAATCGATGGCTGAATATAATGTTGCGGTAAAAACTTCGGCTCCTTTTAAAAAGTTTCTATGTCGCCAATTAAAGTTTACTTCACCACCAACATAACTTGCTGAATTAGATTTACCTAAAGTTTCTAATCGAAGTGATTTAAAATCATTGGGCGTTAAATAGTAATACGTATCAAAAGTATTATTTAACGAATCGGAAATGACAAATTGATTTTTCACAAATTTAAAGGTGCCTAAGTTAATCAAACGATTAAGCGTTAAGTTGTGATTGGTTCTGTTGTACAAATCGCCTGATTTAAAATAAAGTGCTCGATCGTAAATCTGTGGTCTGAATTTTTCCTGCGGATCAATGATGTAAACATTATCTTTCCATAAAACGGTGTCTATATCCGTTCTAACCAAATTACGATTTCTACGTGATGTACGAAGGTTATAATCAGAAAAGATGTAAATTTTATCAATTGTAAATTGATCTTTTGCCAATTCTGGCGTATTGTCTTTTACTTTTACATTTAAATCTACCTTGTGCTTTACCACGGTGCTGTCTACCTGCACAATAATATTATCAGGATCAAAATAATAAAAACCATTTTCTTTTAAATAAGAATCAATGCGTTCGCGTTCGGTTTTTATCACATTTAAATTAAAAGGTTCATCTACTTTTAATAACGACCTACGGGCTGTTTTTGCAATTTCTTTACCAATTAACGTACTATCAGAAGGAAACTTTACCGAGTTAATCAGATATTGCGTACGTGGCGAAACATTATATGTTATCTCGGCTTTTTTGTTTTTAGAAACGGTATCATAACTGGCACTTACATTAAAATATCCTTGATTTTCAGCCGTGTTTTCTATGATATCTAAGTTAAACGGAATATCCACATCGCTTAAATATACGGGTTCTTCTCCTACCCGATACTTTAGCCAATGTTTAAAACCTGAATCTTTTTTAGGTTCACCAGTAATATTATAAATGTATAATTTAGGGCGTAATCCTAAAAATGATTTGTTAGGCTTTGGTGTGAGTGTCTGTTTTAAATCGTTTTCTAATTGTTTAGATTTTGATTTTGACAAGGAATCACTAATAATATTTACAGTGGCACCGGTGTATAAAAAATCGCCTTCGGGCACAAATCGGGTGTTGCTGCAACCTACCAAAAACAGTGCTACGGCAGCAAAAAAGGCTTTATTTAGTTGTAGTGGTGGTTTGTTCATTTTGTACGTTTCTTTGAGTTCTTCTAAATTCGCGATTGCGGCGGCGGCGTTGCCAAATTTCTTTAAATTCATTATAATCTAAAGTGATAACAAAACCAACACCCGTTTCTATAATCTGACCTTGTAGTGCTAATTGATATTCGTTTTTACGGTAAGCTTTTAACGTATATCTGCCGTCTCGTGACAATAAGTATTCTATTTGAACATCGCCAGCAATATTGGTCATTTCCTCGTTTTGACGTTCTGTTCCTTCTAAACCAAAATTACTTCCTACGCTTACTTTTAATCGATCGTTTAACAAGCTTTTGGATACGCCTATGTTTAAATCGGTTCTATTTTCACGGGTACCAGTTGAATAATCGTCGCTTGATTCTAAGTCGAAATTTAATTCTACCCCTTCAATCAAATCGGCAGCTAAATTATTTAATTGTTCTGAAAGCATACGGCTTACACTTTGCCTTGCAACCGATTCGGCTGATAATCCGGTACTGCTTTCAAAAGGATTTTCTCCAATAAAACGGTTCAACAACAACAAAGCAAATACTTGTTTGTTCATCTCGGATTGTTCGGTTCGCAATTGACTTAATTTTGAATCTACCATTGAAATGACATCAGATGAAACGCCGGGATTGTTTCCATCAACTTCAATATCAAACGAAATAATAGGTTTTAATAACTCACCTGTCATTTTTAACAGCGTATTAAATGGTATACGTTGTTTGTATAAATTAATGTTTTCATCGCCACCAACCTGTTGCTGTACCAAATCTAACGGGGCAGCTTTGGTTTTATACACAGCGGTAATATCTACATCGGCTTCCATAGGTTCGCCTGTCCATGTGATGGTACTGCCTTCTTGAATTTCGAATCTACGTTTTAATAAACTAACCGACATTTCGTAAGCACCTTCATTTACCTCATATCTTCCCACTAAAGTGGTTTTTCCAGACGGATCAATACCACCGGTTAATTGTGCTTCACCCTGTAATTTGATAAAATCTCCATTAGCTTTATCAATGATGATTGACAACAGCGCATCTTTATCAATTTCTATGTTTAGATTAACATCTAATCCAGAAATGGTTTGATCCAGGGTTTCGGTTTCTTCTAAAGTATCTGCCAACGCTAATTGATCTTGATCAACAAACTCAATAATACCCTCGCGCTCTTGTAACGCCGGACTTGATTGTGGTAAAACAAAAGTAAAGTCGGTGTTATCGGTTACCGTTATGGTTCCGTCTACCTTAGGTAAATCTAAATTACCTTTTACACTTATGTTCGCATTAATTGCCATAATGCCGTACAATATTTGATTTTCAGTTTTGGTAGAATTAACCACTTTAAAATCACGTGCATTTATATTTAAATTAAAATCAAAATCGGTATAAGTTTGGGTTAATATGGCTCCATTTAACGTTAAGGCATTATTATCGGTATCGTTTATAGCAAATCGGTTAAACTCTATACCGCGTTGCGTAAAACGAATTTCATCGTTCATATTTTGGAACGTGCTGTTTAATTGTGTTATTCCAAAACCTGCTTCGTTAAACTTTAAATTACCTAAAACTGTCGGTGCGTTTGTTGTACCTGACACGGCTAATTTACCAGAAACATATCCTTTGGCATCACGCAATTCGCCCATAGAAAAACCTTGAATGCTGGTCATTTGTAAGGCATTTATAGTTACATCAGCATTAAAGCTTGAATTGGTGGTTTGGTAACTACCCACAACTAACATATCATTATTAAACCCACTTAATTGTATGTTGGCATTGTATAAACCAACCGTTTCGTTAGCTACTTCTGCATCAATGGTGCCAATGGCATTGCCAAAAACTTTTAAATCTTTAATATTCAAATCGGCTGTTAAACGTAAATCGTTCATTAGATCTCGTAATTGCGCCTCGCCATTAATGGTACCTTCTGCCAATAAAGAATCTTTTCTAATAATTTCGGTCAACGATTCTATTTTAAAATCTTGAAACTTTACATTTAACGGTGCAGATGGATCGCTTGTTTCCGATGCCACTAAAATAGAACTGTTATTGTTTGTTAACTGTAAGTTTTCGGCAACCAAACCAGTAGGATAAATAGTGAGCTTATTATCTGGTGCAACACTCCATGCATCATAATTTAACACCAATCCGTCTTGCTTCAAGGTTACATCAATTAAATCATTGGCTGTAGCAACATTTCCGGCAATTTTATACTGTACCTCATCAGCATCGTTTTTTACCAATAAATTGTAATCAATTACATCGTTGGCGATAAATCCATCTAAAACGATATTTGCCAATCGAAACTGTTCGCTATCCAATTGATTTAATGTAACCGAATAGTTTAAGCTTTCTTCATCATTTCCTGCTGATAATTTAATATCGTTTAACTGATAGGCTCCATATTGTACCTGAGGCACACTTCCGTAAACGGTTATTTTTCTATTATCTGCGTTGTAAGCACCATATAAATTAATGGTTTGAAAGGATGTTAAATCCGGTACAAATTTGCGAATAAGGTCATCGTTTTTAATCTTACCTCTAAAATCGAAATACTGTGACGGACTGATATCTGTTTCAACCGTTTCTTTTTGAAATTGGTAATATTGGTTGATGGTTTGCATCAACGAGCTGCTGATTTCTGTTAATTTATATTGTCCGGTAATAGATGCATCAACAATTTGTGAGCGTAAATCGATACTGTTAAGGGTATCAGTACTTACAGCTTTAAGACTAATTTCACTTATCGGATAAATTTCTTTACCGTCAGACAAAACGAAATTTTGCAATAATAGATCACCATTTAAAACATCTGGATTCAAAGAGGTGAAATCGGCTGTTAACGTACCTGCCAATGCCATAGGTGTTTCGTAAAAGCCCAGTTTATTTAAATCGACTTTAAAAATAGTTCCTTCAGTGGTTAGTGTAGGTGCTTCTGCATCGTATATACCTGA
>JAHAYQ010000174.1 GCA_018384465.1 Myroides sp.
CAAATTTACTTAAACCCTAACAATTGAGCTTACATTTTATAAGTATTTTGTAAGTTTGTTGAAACGATTGATTATGCCAAACCAAAAGCATCCACATAAAAAATCTTTAAACGAAGTAGAAGGAATTTCTCAACCCGATTTCATCAATCAGGATTCTATCCAAAGCATTCAAAAATTCCGTAGAAAACCTTTGGATACAGATGCTTTGATTCAAAAATTATTACAAGGTGATATTCCTTCATTAAGCAAAGCCATTACCTTGATTGAAAGCACCAATCCCCAACATCAGGAACAAGCTCATAAAATTATTCAATCGTGTCTACTTTATGCAAATAAATCCGTTAGAATTGGTATAACAGGCGTTCCGGGCGTGGGAAAAAGTACGTTTATTGAAGCGTTTGGCATGTATCTTACATCAATCGGAAAAAAAGTAGCTGTTTTGGCGATTGATCCCAGTAGTTCCATTAGCAGAGGAAGTATTTTGGGAGACAAAACCCGTATGGAAGATTTGGTTAAAAATGAAAATGCCTTTATTCGTCCATCGGCTTCGGGCGAAAGTTTGGGAGGTGTATCAAGAAAAACCCGCGAAAGCATTATTTTGTGTGAAGCCTGCGGATTTGATACCATTTTGATTGAAACGGTTGGCGTAGGGCAAAGTGAAACTGCCGTTCACAGCATGACCGATTTCTTTTTGTTATTGAATTTAGCCGGTGCAGGCGATGAGTTACAAGGGATAAAACGAGGTATTATGGAAATGGCAGATGCCATAGTAATTAACAAGGCCGACGGCGATAATATGGATCGCGCTCGAAATGCCAAGTTAGATGCCAACCGCGGTTTACAACTTTTTCCTATGAAAGAATCGCAATGGAAACCAAGAGTTTTGCTTGCAAGTGCCTATTACCGTACCGGAATTGCTGAAGTATGGCAACTGTTAGAAAATTATTTTTCTTTGACAAAAGAAAACGGCTATTTTGAAAACAACCGCAATAATCAAAATGCATATTGGCTTAAAGAAACCATTAACGAGCAATTATTGTTAAACTTTTACCAAAACAACACCATAGCACAAGCATTGACTGAAGAAGAAAAAGCGGTGCAAAACAACGAAAAATCGCCGTTTGCAGCCGCTTCTGAATTATTGCAACTGTATGCTAAACTTAATAGTAAGCTTTAAGTTTCTTATTTGTTTCCTTTAGCATAATCGGCTAAAAATTGCTCTAAACCTAAATCGGTTAAAGGGTGTTTTAACAAACCTAAAATAGAACTTAAAGGACCTGTCATTACATCAGCTCCTATTTTGGCACAATTTACTACGTGCATGGTATGGCGTACCGATGCTGCTAAAATCTGAGTTTCAAAAGCGTAATTGTCATAAATCATTCTAATTTCGTCAATCAACCCTAAACCATCGGTAGAAACATCGTCTAAACGTCCAATAAAAGGCGATACATAAGTTGCTCCTGCTTTGGCTGCTAATAACGCTTGTCCTGCCGAAAACACCAAAGTAACGTTGGTTTTAATGCCCTTGTCAGAAAAATATTTACAAGCTTTAATACCATCTTTTGTCATCGGGATTTTTACCACGATCTGCTCATGTAACTCTGCCAACTCCTCGCCTTCTTTAATCATTCCTTCATAATTGGTCGAAATAACCTCGGCAGACACGTCACCATTAACAATTTGACAGATATCTACATAATGTTTTAAAATATTGTCTTTTCCGGTAATTCCTTCTTTTGCCATTAACGACGGGTTGGTAGTTACACCGTCTAAAACACCTAAAGCTTGCGCCTCCTTAATTTGCTCTAAATTTGCTGTGTCGATAAAAAATTTCATTGTGTTGTTGTTTTTATATTTGTAATTTAATTAATTATAAAAAGATTTCAATAATTAAAAGTCAATAAAATCCGTGAATCTGTGGCAAATAAATTATTTTATCTTATAATGATTCATCAGCATTTTTTCATACATTGTATCTGGCAGGATCTTTTTTAGAAAAATAGAAAACTTCTGCATAAAAGCACCTACCTTATAATGCACTTTTGGATTTTTTGACTGAATGATCTGATCTATTGCCTGAGCCATTTCTATAGGATCTCCCCCGTCATTTACATGTTCATCTATCGTTGCCAATTGCTGACCGTAAATCTGTTTATATGGCGATTGATCTAAAACCGGAGCGTGAAAACGTCGTGCTGCGATATCTGTAGCAAAATCGCCGGGTGCCACATTGGTTACTTTAATATTAAAAGGTTTTACTTCCATTCTGATCGATTCCGTGATTAATTCCAAAGCACCTTTCGATGCCGAATAAATTCCTCGGTAAGGCAATCCCATATAACCTGCAATAGATGTTACATTGATGATTAAACCCGATTTTTGTTGACGCATAAACGGCAATACCGCTTTCATCATTTCAATTGGACCAAAAACGTTGGTATGAAAATTATTCTGGATTTCTTCTAACGGAATTTCCTCTACAGGTCCGGTAATACCGACACCTGCATTGTTGATTAACACATCGATTCTGCCTTCTTTTTCAATAATTTCCTGAACGGCTTGTTGTATCGTTTCAGAATTTCGAACATCAATAGCAACCAACGGAAATAAACTACCGGTTACCTGTTGCGGATTCCGACTGCTGCCATAAACTCTGTATCCTTTTTTTTGCAGGAAATTCCCTACTGTTTTACCAATGCCCGACGATCCGCCGGTAATCAATACAACTTTACCCATTTTTGATTATTTTCAACAAATATACGATAGCTATTTGAAAAATTAGTATTTTAGTTTCTTGTAAACGTTAAATGATACAAAATGAAGTTGAGATCTAAGTTGTTACTTTTTATAGCTTTCGGTTCACTCCATACTTTGCCTTTAAAAGCGCAGAGGCAGAACGATCGAGTTAAGGAAATGATGGAACATTTGTCTAAAGATGAATTGATTAAACATTTAACGATTATTGCCGGCGATGAAATGGAAGGACGAAAAACGGGCGAAGCCGGACAAAAAAGAGCAGCAAATTACATCAGGAATATCTATAAAAATTTAGAGATTGAAGCCTTACCCGGAACAGATGATTACTTTCAAACCGTTCCGTCTGATGCCATGAAACGTATGTTCAGCCCTAAACTAAACGACAGCGAAAATGTGGCAGCGTATATTAAAGGGAGTGAAAAACCTGATGAATATGTTGTTATTTCAGCTCATTACGATCATGTGGGTGTGGCAAACGGAGAAATTTTTAACGGTGCCGATGATAACGGAACAGGAACAACCGCTTTGTTAGAAATGGCACGCATATTTAAAATTGCTGAACAGAATGGTAACGGTCCAAAACGATCGGTCGTATTTTTACATTGTACAGGTGAGGAATATGGTTTGCACGGTTCGCGTTTTTTTGTAAATTCTAAGGTAATTCCGATGGAACAAATTGTAGCCAACTTAAATGTAGATATGATTGGTAGACGTGACCTTACCTATGAAAAAAATAAAAAGCAATATCTTTATTTAGTCGGAAGTGATAAACTCAGTACCGAATTACACGATATTTCTGAAGAAATGAATAAAAAATATACTAAATTACATTTAGATTATACGTATAATGACGACAAACACCCTGAAATGATTTATTATCGATCAGATCATTACAACTTTGCAAAGTACAATATTCCGGTTATTTTTTATTACAGTGGTGAACATGCCGATTATCATAAATCTACAGATACAGTGGATAAAATTCTTTTTGACGAAATGCTAAAACGCACGCAACTTATTTTTGTAACCACTTGGGATTTAGCAAACAGAAATGACCGACCTAAATTAAAACAACAATAATGAATCTATTTAAAATCTTAATAGCTGTTTTGTGCTTTTACAACACTTCAGCTCAAACCAACGAAACAGAAATAAAGCAAGTACAAACATATATACAATCAACTTCTCAAAACGAGTGGTTCGATCCTATTAACGAAACAGGTACCTTAGCAAATGGTAACACGTTTGATCGGGCATATTATGTATTACCAAATAATCAGGTATTTTCAATCATACATACGGTATTTGAAAAACAGACATTGCAAAAAGTTTTTTATTTTAAAAACGATCAATTAATTGCCTGCATCATTGAAGAAACCGATGCTAACAACGCAAATAAATTGTTACGTTATGCCGATTATTTCTTTAAAGATGGAGTATTGATTAATATAACCGATGAAAATAAAGATTTTCCTTCTAATGAAACCTATCAACAAGGAATCGATTTATTGCAAATGTATTATAAAGAACATCCGTAATCTGTTTAAATGGTAAATTAATTCATAAAACAAATACCTCAATAAAAAACATTTGTTATTTCTGTAAAAAAATAATAATTTGCAGAAGCAAGCACTTAAACATTTAAAAAATATGTCACAAATAGGTAGATTATTCGATATTCCTTACCATCAGTTGCAAAACTATCCGTTAGAAAAAGCTTTTTCTACAAAATACAACGGTGTTTGGAAATCAACAAGCATACAAGAATATATAGAACAGGCAAATTATGTTTCTAAAGCATTGCTTGCTATGGGCGTAAAAAAAGGCGATAAAATTGCACTGATTACGTCCACCAATCGTACTGAATGGAACATTATGGACATTGGTATTTTACAAACCGGAGCTGTAACTGTGCCAATATATCCAACCATTTCCGAGAAAGATTATGAGTACATCATCAAACATTCTGAAAGTATTTACGTTTTCGTTTCAGACAAAGGCGTTTTAGATAAATTAGATACGGTAAAATTCAACATTCCTAAATTACGTGGTATTTATTCGTTTGACGAAATCCCTGGTTGTGCCCATTGGTCGCAAGTTCTTACGGCGGGTAAGGAAGTTCTAAACGAACAAGAAGTAGAAACTGCCAAAACCAACGTAACTCCAGATGATTTAGCATCGATTATTTATACATCGGGAACCACAGGTACGCCTAAAGGAGTGTTGCTTACACATCAAAATATTGTCAGCAATGTTATGGGTTCACAACATCGTGTGCCGTTTGAAGCTGGAAAATACAGCGCATTAAGCTTTTTACCATGCTGTCATATTTTTGAACGAATGATACTTTATTTGTTCCAATACATGGGTGTTTCTGTTTATTTTGCGGAATCAATCGACAAGATATCAGACAACCTACAAGAAGTAAAACCACAGGTAATGACAGTGGTTCCAAGAGTTTTAGAAAAGGTTTTCGATAAAATTTACGCCAAAGGATCTGAACTTTCGGGTATTAAAAAAGCCTTATTTTTCTGGGCATTACGCTTAGCAGAAGATTTTAAACCGTATAATTTAAACGGATCTTTTTATGATTTTAAATTGAAAATTGCCCGTAAACTGATTTTTTCTAAATGGCACGATGCTTTAGGCGGTAATTTAGAGTTATTGGTTTCAGGTTCAGCACCGCTTTCGCCTCGTTTAGCTCGCATTTTTGGCGGAGCCGATATTCCGGTTATGGAAGGTTACGGTTTAACAGAAACATCGCCGGTAATTGCTGTGAACGACCAACGTAATCACGGTTGGAAAATAGGATCGGTAGGAAAGGTTTTACACAACGTAACTGTTAAGATAGCCGAAGATGGTGAAATACTTTGTCAGGGGCCATCTATTTCTGAAGGATATTATAAAGACGACGAAAAAACCAAGGAGGCTTTTATTGACGGATGGTTTCACACAGGTGACATAGGTATGGTTGATTCCGACGGATTTTTGTTTATTACCGACCGTAAAAAAGAAATGTTTAAAACCAGTGGCGGAAAATACGTTGCACCACAAATGATTGAAAATGCCATGAAACAATCGCGTTTTATTGAGCAAATAATGGTTGTTGGCGAAGGACAAAAAATGCCGGCAGCATTAATTCAACCAAGTTTTGACTTTATTAAAGAATGGGCGAACCGCAACAAGGTTACCATAGGTTTTACGTTAGAAGAAGTGGTGAATAATGAATTGGTTCAAGAACGTATTCAAAAAGAAATAGACCGCATCAATCCACAATTTGGTAAATGGGAACAAGTGAAAAAGTTTGCCTTAACTCCTAATGTATGGTCTATTGAAACAGGTGAACTTACTCCTACTCTTAAATTAAAACGAAAAGTGATTTTAGAGAAGTATAAAGAGCTTTACAATAAAATATACGAAACAAAATAAAGCAGAAGAAGCTTTCTTAAAATAAGAAAGCTTCTCTTTAA